>JAUNGR010000162.1 GCA_030524485.1 bacterium
AACGACACTGCGGTTAACAGCCGCATGCTCTACCGACTGAGCTAAGGAGGAATACCTCTGTTTTGTATTATAATCTTCTAAAACCAAATGTCAAGAAGATTCTCACAAAATTTTTAATGTAAGGAGCCATTTTTTGAAAAAACCCTTGAAACCCGAAGGTTTTCAAGGGCGAACACTCTCAATTAAGCCAATTTTGCCTTTGCCAGCTCAGCCAACTTTGCAAAACCTTCTGCATCGTTGATAGCCATGTCAGACAATACCTTACGGTTCATCTCAACACCAGCCAGCTTTAAGCCGTACATGAACTTGCTGTAGGACAGACCATTGATTCTTGCAGCAGCGTTGATACGAGCAATCCATAACTGTCTGAACTGTCTCTTTCTCTCTTTTCTACCTGCATAGGAGCTGGTCAATGCTCTCATAACGGACTGCTTTGCTACTCTATACTGCTTGGAACGAGCACCTCTGTATCCTTTTGCCATCTTCAGTACTCTATTATGTTTCTTCTTAGCGTTCATACCGCCTTTAACTCTTGCCATCGGTTATTCCTCCTTCTACTGTTACACGCCTCAAATTGTGAACCACCCATCACCTAAAAGCACTGGGTTTTCTGCTAACGAATTATAAATATGGTAAAATCTTCTTCATTACTTTTGCATTTGTGCTGTCAGTAACAATGTCCTTACGAAGATTTCTTTTTCTCTTGGTTGTCTTCTTGGTCAAGATATGAGATTTGTAAGCTTTGCTTCTTACTAACTTTCCTGTTCCGGTTTTTTTGAAGCGCTTTGCAGCAGCTTTGCTGGTTTTTAATTTTGGCATTGTATTTTCCTCCTTAATAAATGGTATCTTTTTAACGTTTTGCAGTTAAAAACATAATCATGCTTCTGCCTTCTACTTTGGATGGCTTATCTACCACGGCAACGTCCGCAAGCTTCTCTGCGAAATCATCCAAGATATGCTTGTGATTTCCCATATGAGCCATCTCACGGCCACGGAAACGCAGGGTTATCTTTACTTTATCGCCTTTTTCAATAAACTTTCTGGCAGCACTTACCTTTGTATTCAAATCATTCGTATCAATATTTGGAGATAAACGAACTTCTTTTACATCCATTATTTTCTGCTTTTTCTTCGCTTCTTTCTCTTTTCTCGCCAGCTCATAGCGATACTTGCCGTAATCGATAATCTTACATACCGGCGGCTTTGCGGTCGGAGCGATTTTTACCAGATCCAGCTCTGCCTCTCTGGCAAGTTTGTAAGCATCCTTCGCGGACATAATTCCCAACTGTTCCCCATCTTCGCCAATCAGTCTGACTTCTTTATCCCTGATTTGCTCATTAATCATTAACTCGCTAATAGTCGTACACCTCCATAATAGAAATACGTTATCTGTTTTTTATTTCCTGCAAAAAAAGAAAGCGGATAGGTAAAAGAAACCATCCACTCCAAAAGTGACAGACTCCATGCTCTGTTGTTCTCATCTGTCTCTCTATAAACCCAGGTCACAAATCCTGTGCCAAGGTGAGGTGGATACCTACTTTCCTGTCATTGCGTCGCTGGCATACTGCCTTGCAACTTTTGCAAGTTTATCACATTCTCTCATCTTTGTCAACTCTCTTTTGGGCTATTTTTCCCCATTCTTGATTTTTTTACATTTTATGAAAAATTTTCTTTAGAGTTTTATACAAAATTGTAAGCTTTTCTTGATTTCTTCCTCATTTCAGGGTATGATATAGAAAACTAAGTCTGAGTGCTATGCAAAATTCTTAGCTCTCACACTCAAAAAATAAATCTAGGAGGTTCCATATGAAACCGATTCCTTATTATATAGCAGCACTTTTTGCTTCCTGCCTTTTGGCTGCCATAACTCCGCAGACCACGCTGGCACGCACTCAAATCATTCCGGTCAATGCACCTGAACCTATTATTTCCGTTCCTGTTCCTACAGATTCTAACTCTTCCATTCAGGTTTCCTCCCTTCCAACTGAGGAGGAACGCCCAGAAATTAATGGCGAATACAAAGCTGGTCAGTGGAAGGACAATACTTATATCAATTCTTGGGCGGATTACCAGATTACGCTTCCTGAGAATTGCCAGAAGGAGACCATTGCTTCCTCCTCCATCCGCAGCCATTATGATTTTCTTGCCCTGATTCCAAAGGCTGGAGTGAGCCTTCGTGTCTCTTATGACGATTTAAAGGATAAGACCCTTGACCTTTCCATCACAGAGGAAGAATTTGGGGAGCTTTTGATTGAAGAACAGGGAAATAACAGCGATATCTCTGATTTTGAGACGGTTACCTACGGCGACCGTGATTATACACACTTTTCCATCACCCATCAAAACCAACTCATTCAGGATTTTTATGTGCGTCGGGTCAGCCATTATATGATGGTGCTTGCTTTTTCCTATATGCCAGTCAGAGAGTTACATGCATCTAATATTTTGGATAGTCTCACGTATGCAACAGATTTAGACTAGACGAACTGAAAGCAAACTGGCTTTCCTGCAAACATACAACAACAGCCACAGAATTTTTACTTTTTTGCATTCTGTGGCAGTTGTTGTCTATCTTTCTTTGCTTGCTTTTTACCCTTCGCTTGTGCTCACTCGCTTATTTTACACGAAAACTAGAACATTCCGTCTGTGCGGCCTCGCTTGCACCTCTTCCGGTAATTCCAATCCTCTCCGCTACGCAGTGTCTGTTGTCATTGTACACACAATTCACTGCCTCACAATCAATATCCAAGCGGCTCTCCGGTGTCTTAAACAGATTTTTGAACGCATTTCCAGTGTTCTCGTCAAAGCTTCCGCAGCAAGTCTGGCAGCACTCTCTCGCCTCACTGCCCTCCACAAGAATCGCACTCTTACAGCAGCAGTTCTCTGCATTGTGCAGACAGCTTGTCACATTACAATCCAATTTTGTCATGGTTTTTCCTCCTGTTTCTTTCCTTATCGGTTTCACAGGAGTAGTATGTGCATTTTAGGCAAAAATATACAACGTGGCTCTCCTACCCAGTGGTGATTCACTGCAGATAAATCACGTCAGTTTATCCCTGAAATCCATCTGCACAGCGACATTTTGAGGCAGGTTCTCCAGAGGCGGATGCTTCTTCAGCCACGGAAGCACCCATTTTTTGTACTCCCCAGAATGTTTGCACCACTCTTCTTTTGGAATCACAATCTTTCTTTTATTCATCAAAAAAGCCGTCAAACTTTCCTCACCGTGCAGCTCTTTTTTCTCGAATTCCTTCTGTGGAATCCGAATCATGCGGCTCACTTCCTCACCCAAGGTGAATTTCGGTTCTTCTTGGCTTTCATAGAGATATACCTGCACAATTTCTCTGTCCCAAAAACCATCCAAACGAATTTCTTCCTTGAGAGTTCCTAAGTGATACAGCCTTCTCTCGTCCATTTCCAGTCCAATCTCTTCTTTGGTTTCTCGCAGTACTGCCTGCTTGGGAAATTCTGACACATCCACATGACCTGCTGCAGCGATGTCATACAGACTGGGAAAGTCTTTCTTGCTGTCCGCTCGCTGCTGGAAATAGAGCCAAACCTCGTTGCCCGTTCGATACAGCAGCCAACAATGCACCACCATATGCCACAGACCTTTTCGGTGTGCCTCCGTGCGGGTCGCTGCACCGATGATTTTTTCCTTTTCGTTGTAAATTGCAAAAACTTCTTCCATTTTCTCTTCC
>JAUNGR010000163.1 GCA_030524485.1 bacterium
ATATGTCCAATGCCATTGATTTGCAGCTGATTGCAGATTATGGTGGAACCATGCTTTGGCCAATGATTGCCTTATCTAATATTGCACAGGGTTCGGCAGTTTGTGGAATGATTTGGTTGCAAAGAAAGGATGCCAGAGCACAGGAAGTCAATATTCCAGCTTGTGTTTCCTGTTATCTGGGTGTCACAGAACCAGCTATTTTTGGCGTAAACTTAAAAAGAGGATTTCCCTTTGTGTGTGGAATGATTGGTTCTGGAATCGCAGCGATTGTCTGCGTTGCAACTGGAACTACCGCAAATGCGATTGGAGTGGGAGGCATTCCGGGTATCTTATCGATTCAGCCACCATTTATGGCAGCCTTTGCACTTTGTATGGGAATTGCTTTTATCATTCCCTTCTTTTTGACGGTGTTGGTGGGAAAGAAACGCTTGATGACGAATTCCGTGAATGAGACGGAAGAGTTGACAGAAAGCACTGCGGCGGCAAGCACAAATGCGGTGGCAGCAATTAAGGCTTCCACAACGGATAAGAAAGAAGTAAAGGAAGAGAAAGTAGAGAAAGCAGGACAATTTACAGCCTTTTTGTCGGGAAAAAGCATTCCTTTAGCAGAAGTGGGAGATGGTGTGTTTTCCGCAGGAGTGTTGGGTGATGGATTTGCCATTATTCCAGAAAGCGAGACACTTTATGCACCAGCAGATGCAGAGGTTGCGGCACTGATGCCAGATTCTTGCCATGCTTGTGGCTTAAAGTTAGAAAATGGCATGGAAGTGCTGTTACATATCGGAATTGACACCGTGGACATGAAGGGGGAGGGTTTTGAATATTTGGTACAGGAAGGACAGAAAGTACAGGCAGGAACACCATTGATTCGTTTTGACAGAGAAAAAATCAAGGCAGCGGGACATCCAGATGTCACAGTCTGCGTGATTAGCAATGTGGGGTCTGCGAAAGAGCTTCGCTTCCACACGGGAGAGCAGGTAAAAGAAAAAGAAAGCATAGTGGCAACGTTTCAGGAAAGTGGCAGTGGTATATAAGGAGGAGAAAGATGACAGAAAAGGCAGATTTTTGCAACAAAGTGGTTTATCAGATTTACCCAAAATCCTTTCGGGACAGCAACGGTGATGGTTTTGGAGACCTTAGAGGAATTGTCGAAAAGTTGGATTATCTGCAGGAATTAGGAGTGGATTATCTGTGGCTGACTCCATTTTTTTCCTCCCCACAAAATGACAATGGCTACGATGTGGCGGATTACTGTGCTGTGGATTCCAAGTTTGGGACAATGGAGGATTTGGAGGAACTGATTCGACAGGGAAAAGAAAGAGGCATCGGTTTGATGCTGGATATGGTTTTCAACCACACCTCTACAGAGCATATATGGTTCCAAAGGGCATTGGCAGGAGAGGAGAAATACCAGAATTATTATATCTTTAAAGAAGGGCAGCCAGACCATGCCCCCACAAACTGGCAATCCAAATTTGGCGGTTCGGCATGGGAGTATGTACCTGCACTGAAAAAATGGTATCTTCACCTCTATGATGTGACGCAGGCAGATTTAAACTGGGATAATCCTGAGGTTCGCCAAGAATTAAAGAATATCCTGCGTTTCTGGAAGGAAAAAGGCATTCGAGCTTTTCGCTTTGATGTGATAAATTTGGTTTCTAAGCCAGAACAGATGGAGGATGATTTTGAGGGAGATGGAAGAAGATTTTACAGCGATGGGCCTCACATCCATGAGTATTTGAAAGAGCTGGTGAAAGATGCAGGCATTGAAGAGTTTGTGACTGTGGGGGAGATGTCCTCCACGTCGCTGGAACATTGCATTCGCTATTCCTCCCCAAAGGAGAAGGAGTTGTCCATGTGCTTTAACTTTCATCACTTGAAAGTGGATTATAAGGATGGAGATAAATGGGCATTGATGCCTACAGATTATAAGAAACTCAAGGAACTCTTTGTGGAGTGGCAGACAAAAATGCAGGAAGGCGGTGGCTGGAATGCCCTGTTTTGGTGCAATCATGACCAGCCTAGAATTGTGAGCCGGATGGGAGAGGAAGGCATTTACTGGAAGCGGTCGGCAAAAATGCTGGCAGCCATGATTCATCTAATGCGTGGTACGCCTTATATTTATCAGGGAGAGGAAATTGGCATGTTGAATGCCCACTATCCATCCATAGAGCAGTATCGGGATGTGGAAAGTCTGAATTATTATAAGATACTGTTGGAAAATGGAAAGACAGAAAAAGAAGCATTGGAGATTTTGGCAGCTAGATCAAGGGACAATGCCAGAACGCCTATGCAGTGGAATGGAGAAAGATATGGAGGCTTTTCGGAGGTAGAACCTTGGCTTCCCCTGTCCGCTCAATTTAAGAAAGAAATTAGCGTGGAGGCGGAGCGAGAGGACGAGGATTCCATTCTTGCTTTCTATAAGAAGCTGATTGCTATGCGAAAAAATTCTCCTGTGATTGCAAAGGGAGAAATCTCCTTCTTGGAGACGGAGACATACAAGGTGTTGGCTTACGAGAGAGTACTGGGGGAAAAGAAGATTCTGGTGTTTTGTAACTTGAGTGGAGAGACACAGAGCATTCCGATGAATGAAGCGTGGAAGTCTTATCCCTTGCTCTTAGAAAACTACGAAGGCAAAAATAGACTGACAGAAGAAGGGAAATATCTCATGGAGCCTTATGAATGTATGGTTCTTGGAACTCTGTGATTGTACGGAACAGTGGGCTGGTTTTTCTGGCGTAATCTTGCTGACTATGGTACCTGACTTCCGTCGTTTCTCTCAAAACATAGCACTCAGGAGTCGATCAAGATGCAGTTATGGAACAGATCGCTGATTTCTGTTTCGGAGAGGAACAGGGCATCAAGATTCGTCAGGCCAGTAGCTTTTTTGATTTTTTCGTTTACGACCTGATTCCTAGAAATGTTGATGTAGGAACCATCACTTTGACGTACAACTCTAAAATCACGCATGAAATGGATCAGGTCATAAGAGTTGATCTGATTTTTAAAGATTTTTATCTCAAGTACTCTTAAAAGAAACAAACTAAGGTAGCAGATTAAAAAATGCCCATAGATTGTTTCTTTTTTTTGTACATAAACAGGGCGTGCATCAAGGTAAGATTTTGTGATTCGAAAGGATTCTTCGATTTTCCATAATCCGTGGTATGTGTTATACACCTGAAGCGGATCCATACCAAGTTCTGAAGTGACCATGAGGTTATATCCAGCATACTTCAGATCCTCGTCTATCTTTTCTTGATTTATCTCGATAACAGGGCATATTTTTCGTCCAGTTTTATCCTTGCTGGTTATCTTGACATACTTTGCAGAATCACCCAATTCTTCCTTCGTCACTTTCTTATAACTGGTGTAGTTAGAGGCTTTGTCCACCATCTTTAAGATCTCTGCTTGCTGTTTTTTTGCAAGAGAAGGATTGTAGGAAACAATCCGTTTTTCCTTGGATTACCGCTTCGGGGATATTTACTTCCTTATGACGGCGGCGGAAGGCGAGCAGGAAGCCATCGAGCGGGCAGTGAGCGGCCTTGGAGGCTGGATCGCCTGCTTTGAAAAGGCGCGCCTTGCTGGAACTGTTTTTGGAGGCGGAGTCGATCAGGCGGGTGAGATTGAGGGGCACAGGTCTGTGGCAGAGGCATACGAGATGGGAAA
>JAUNGR010000164.1 GCA_030524485.1 bacterium
TCATATCACTCATTTTTCCTTATCCTCTCCCTGTATTTCATATTGAAGGCATCCTTGTCCTGATAAGCACCGCTCATATCATCCGCAAGCTCTAAAATCACATCCGCAAGCTCCAAATTTGTTGACCATCTATCTTTTATTGCTTCATAGCCATGGATAGCACCCAAAATATTTCCAGTAATCGCTCCAGTAGAGTCACTATCGCCTTTGTGATTTACAGCAGCGATAATTCCTGCTAAAAAATCATCCTGATGCCTCAAAGAACAATAGACAGAGATAGCCAATGCTTCCTCTGCGATCCATCCCTCACCAAGTCTATGGATGTTGTTTAGGTCTGTATCGTCATTTTCTGAAAGCTTCACTGCAAGGTTCACTATATCTCTTAATTTATCCACTGCACTCTTACCGTAAGATGCTTCATAAGACACTTCAGAAGGTGTTTCAGAATACATTTCTACAACAGTGTCTACCGCCTCCAGCACAATATCCTTCAGAACCAGTTCCCCCTCAGTCGAAACAATACGACTGATGATATGCGTCATGACTGCCGCTGACATATATCCCAGAGGATGTCCGTGTGTGAGTGCTGCAATCAAAGCTCCCTGATGGTCTAAATCAGCAATAGTTCCATCGTAATTCTTATCTGGTCGGTACATCAACCCCAGAGGTGCAACTCGCATGATGCCTCCACAGCCCTTGCTGTCATTTGTCGCTACAAAGTCATCGCCCCACTCGGTATAACGTCCACATCTTAACGCAAACATACAGGTAGTTCCTGGTGCTCTTCTAGAAAACAGCTCAGGAACATCCATAAGCCATGAGCTTCCCCCTTTTTTAGAAAAACGCTCATATCCGCTTACCTCTTCATAGGATTTTGTCTGTGTCAAATACCAGTCTATATAGGCTTCCAACACCGCCACACAAAGCTTGAAACCAGATTCCTGACGAGTGGCCTCCCAATTTAATAGGCCGCAAGCAGTAAACATCGACATCTGTGTGTCATCAGAAATCAGTGCCTGCCCTGTCTGCGAGTCCAGTGCATATGCTGTGATTCCACTGCTTCCAAAGGACCGAAAAATTTCATTCTCACTCCAAAATTCTACCTCATACCCCAAGGCGTCACCGGCTGCCCCACCAATCATACTACCTCGAACCGCATCCTGATAATTCTTTGCTACAATCCTCAAGCTCTCTCCTCCATTCACATTCGCATTCCCATTATCATTTTAATTTTCATTCACATTCTCATTAGTTTCCAGTTTTAGACTTTGGAGCTGACTCACCTTCTTCAACATTTAACAAAACTCAAGCTCCAAAAGCCTCCTTCCCTAATTCCTTTAGTTTATCAGGAAATTCCTTTTTTTCAACTTTGTACTTTTTACAGTTGTAAAATTTGTGGCGAAAATCCCACTATTATACCCCAAAAAACAAACAAAAGAGAGCCTTCTGTAAGTCCAAAGCAACTCACAGAAAGCTCTCCTACTTTCTCAGAAAATATCAACTTTTTCTGCTATGATAGTTCAATAAGAATGCAGAATTGATAATCACAACCACAGAACCTGCATTGTGCACCAATGCCCCAAAAACAGGATTCAGCACTCCTGTTATTGCAAGCACAATCGCAAGGAAGTTTAACGTCATGGAAAACGTCAGATTGCACTTTATGGTAAGCATCATCCTCTTTGCCAGACGCAGCAAATGCGGCAGCTCCTGAATTTTATCGTTAATCAGTGCGATATCTGCTGCATCCACCGCAATATCGCTCCCGACTCCTCCCATTGCAATTCCCACGTAGGCCTTCTTTAAGGCTGGGGCATCGTTGATTCCATCCCCCACCATACAAACCTGTTTTCCGCTCTTCTGCAAACCTTCTATCCATTTCAATTTATCTTCCGGTCTGCAATTCGCATGGATTTCATTGATTCCCAACTTTTTGGCCATATAGTTCGCTGCACTCTCATGGTCTCCAGTCAAAAGAATCGGGGAAACCGAAACTTTCTTGATATTTCTTATGGTATCTACAGCCTCCTGCCGCAGCGTGTCTGACAGAGCAACAAAGCCCGCTGCCTCGCCATTGACCGCAATATAGGTCACGGTACAGCCCTTCTCCAGATAGCTCTCCGCCTCCTCCATCAAGCTCTTTGGAAGGGAGACCTGTTTATCCTCAAACAGCTCTGGATTTCCAGCCAAAATCTCTTTTCCAGAAACTTCAGCCCACACGCCTCGCCCAGGTATCATCTGAAATTGCTGCGGTTGAGGGGTCTGTTTTCCATAACATCTGACAATGGCCTTGCCCAACGGATGCTCGGAGCGTGCCTCCGCACCAGCCAGTAACTCATACAATTCTTCCTTTGTAAAATCGCTGTGAGTACTTACTACCGAGACCACTTCCGGTGTTCCGTAGGTCAAAGTTCCTGTCTTGTCAAAAGTAATGCTGCTGACCGCTGCCAACCTCTCCAAAGCATCTCCCTCACGCACCAAAAATCCATGTTTCGTGGCATTTCCTATGGCTGCCATAATAGCGGTCGGTGTCGCCAACACCAAAGCACAGGGACAAAACACAACCAAAATGGTGACAGCTCGAATAATCTCTCCTGTAAAAAACCAAGTCAAAGCAGCGGCTGTCAAGGCTATGATAACAATCCAAGTTGCCCATCTGTCCGCAAGCCCCACAATCTTTGCCTTTCCCGCATCTACGGATTGAACCAACTTTATCATTCTTTGAATGGAGCTGTCCTCCCCTACCTTTGTTGCCCTCATATCAAAAGCACCAAATTGATTTACGGTTCCACTAGACACCTCATCTCCAACCGTTTTGTCAACCGGAAGGGACTCTCCGGTCATGACCGCCTGATTGATAGAAGTCTGACCAGACAGGATAATTCCATCCACTGGAATGCTTTCTCCTGGAAGCACCCGAAGAACATCTCCAATCTGTACTTCCTCCGCCGGAATAATCTGCTCTGACTGATTTATCAGTTTTCTTGCCGTTCTCGGTGTGAGATGCACCAGCTTTTCAATACCAGCTCTGGCCTTCGCCACGGTCAAATCCTCCAAAAGTGCCCTCAGCTGCATGATAAAAGCAACCTCACCAGCAGCGAAGCTCTCGCCAATGATGACGGACGCAATCAATGCGAGGGACACCAACACATCCGCCTTGATGTCAAACTCAGTCACCAGACCGATAATTGCTTCCAAAATGATGGGAACTCCACACAAGATAATAGCAAGCCATGCTGGGTCCAAGCCAAAAGGCCTAAAACCAGCAAGACTTGCCGCCAGTGCCACCCCCGCTAAAACCAAAAAGCTTATCTCTCTCTTAACTCCTCCCCATTCCAGCAGTGCTTCCAAACGTTCCATAAATTCTATACGTTCCATAAAATTCGCCTCCCATATGTGCAATATACCCATCGGGGTACGGGTATATTATACCTATAGGGGTATAGGTTGTCAAGTGCTTATACAATTTTCCATTCTACTTCCTGTACCTCAAATCTTTCCCACAAAAATTTCCTCGGCATCTATATTCCCACAGAGGAATGGTTGAGCATCTACTGAATAGCGACAATTTCACAATGACAATGAAGAAAATGTTAAAAAACAACTTCACTTGACAAAAAGAACACTCTACTGGATAATACTAGATACAAATACCCCTAGAGGT
>JAUNGR010000020.1 GCA_030524485.1 bacterium
CCTCCCACCGCCTAAAGGCAATGGGTTTCCGTGCTAAAAATTTTTATGAAGAAAATGCGGGGGCAAAGTAGGGGGCGTAGCCGCTCAAAAAGGGGAAGAAGAAGGAGGGGGAGGCTGCTTTCTGGACTGCTTCTCTGGGCGGCTCTGGGTTTTTTGTTGGGAATATTGGTGTTTGCAGCAGGCCAGCAACTGGAGAGAACTCCCTTTTTGGGGGAGGAAGGGGTGACGGTGCAGGAGCAGACTCTGGCAGATTTTGGGGAAGGGGGAGAGAGCGATGGTACGAATTAAGGACATTGCACAGGTGGCAGGAGTGAGTACGACCACCGTGTCCAACGTCATTCATGGAAACCTAAAAAAGGTCTCCCCTGAGAATGTCAAAAAGATTCAGAGTCTGTTGGAGCAGATGGACTACATCCCCAGCATGGGAGCTAGAATGCTAGCAGGCAAGGCTTCCTGTATGATAGGGGTGATTTTACCTCTCACCAAGGAGAGAAGTCTAAGGCAGATTACAGACCCCTTTTTGAGCACCATTTTGGGAGCCATTGAGGCAGAAGCCTACGAGGCGAATTACTATGTGATTTTTCATCAGGCCGATTCTTCCGAGGACATGAATGTCTTGGTCTCCAAATGGAACGTGGATGGATTGATTTCGATTTGTATGCCGGATGCAATCAATGAGAAAGCGGCCTCTCTGCTCAAGATTCCCTTCGTCACTGTGGATGGCTATTACGAAAAACAGGAAATTTTTAATGTGGGCTTGGACGATGTCGGAGGCGGTTACGATATGGCAGCCTATCTGCTGCAGCAGGGACATAAAAAGCTCTATTATCTGGCAGATGGAGACACTGGGGCGAACTATATGCGTTGGTTGGGCGTGAAGAGAGCTTTGGAGGAGAGGGGAAGGGAAACGAAGGGGTGTTTTTTGCAGATTCCCTGTGAGTGGGAGGAGAGAAGAAGCTTTTACCAACGAAGGCTAAAGCTGCTTTCTGAGGCGGATGCCCTATTTTTTGCCTCGGATTATTATGCGATGGATGCCATTCTTTTCTTGGAGGAACAGGGGATTCAAGTTCCAGATAAGGTCTCCGTGGCAGGCTTTGACGATAGCTTTTTGGCCTCCCTCTGTCATCCAGCCTTGACCACCGTGCGACAGGACATTGAGAAAAAGGGGCGTTTGGCCGTGCAGCTGCTCTTAGGACAGATACGGGGAGAGAGCTGTGAGCAGAGAGAAATTCGTCTGCCGGTTGAGTTGATAAAGAGAGAAACGGTGAGAGTTAGGGAAAGCTGACAAAAATGCAGCTTTCTTTTTATCTAAAATTACGTTTTTCGCATAACCTATTGAGAAGGAGAAAAAGCTGTGCTATGCTAGGCCTATAGAAAGAGGTTATGCGTGTAACTAACGCAGGAAGGGGTTTACTTATGAAACATACATGGTGGAAGGAAAGTGTGGTTTATCAGGTGTATCCGAGAAGTTTTCGGGACAGCAATGGGGATGGAATTGGAGATTTGAACGGCATCACGGAGGGCTTAGATTATCTGAAGGAGCTGGGGATTGATGTCATCTGGCTCTCGCCGGTGTACCAGTCCCCGAACGATGACAATGGCTATGACATCAGCGATTATCAGGCTATCATGGCAGATTTCGGCACGATGGAAGACTTTGATAGGATGCTTGCGGAGGCACACAAGAGGGGCATCCGTATTCTGATGGATTTGGTGGTGAACCATACCTCAGATGAGCATCCTTGGTTTGTGGAGAGCCGTAGCTCCAAGGACAATCCGCACAGAGACTATTATATCTGGAAGGAGCCAAAGGAAGGCAGGGAACCAAACAACTGGGGAGCTTGCTTTGGTGGTTCGGCTTGGCAGTACGATGAGAAGACCGAGATGTACTACCTGCACCTTTTTTCCAAGAAGCAGCCGGATTTGAACTGGGAGAATCCAAAAGTGAGAGACGATGTGTTTGCTATGATGGATTGGTGGCTGGATAAGGGCATCGACGGCTTTCGCATGGATGTCATCAGCCTGATTTCCAAAGACCAGAGATTTCCAGATGGCCCTATGGGACCGGATGGACGCTATGGTTCCTTTGGGCCTTATGTAGCGAATGGTCCAAGGGTGCATGAGTACTTAAAAGAGATGCGGCAAAGGGTGCTTTCCAAGTACGATACCATGACTGTGGGGGAAGCTTCCGGTGTGACTGTGGAGGAGGCAAAGAAGTATGCAGCGGAGGACGAGTCTGAGCTAAACATGGTATTCCAGTTTGAACACATGGATTTGGATGGTGGAGAGTCCTTTAAGTGGAATACCCGCAAGATAGACTTGGTGGAGTTGAAGCAGACTTTGAGTAAGTGGCAGACTGAGCTTGCTGGCAAGGCATGGAACAGCTTGTACTGGAACAATCATGACCAACCTCGCATTGTGTCTCGCTTGGGGGATGAGGAGGAGTATCGGGAGCGGTCGGCAAAGATGCTCGCTACCTGCCTGCATATGATGCAGGGAACTCCCTATATTTATCAGGGCGAGGAACTGGGAATGACCAATGTGCCTTTTCAAGGCATCGAAGACTTCAGGGACATCGAGAGCATCAATGCCTTTCATGAGCTGACCGAAGCAGGCATTATGAGCGAAGAGAGAATGTTGGAGTGCATCCGCTACAAGAGCCGAGACAATGCCCGCACGCCCTTCCAGTGGGATGACAGTGAGAATGCCGGATTTACAAGCGGAACCCCATGGATTATGCTAAATCCAAACTATAAGACTATCAATGCCAAAGAGCAGCTTTCTCGTAAGGATTCTGTGTTCCATTACTATCAGAAGCTGATTCGTCTCCGAAAAGAGCAGGAGGTGATTGTGTACGGCGATTATCAACTTCTGCTTGCAGATAGCCATGAAATCTACGCCTACACCAGAGAACTGGATGGACAGAAGTTACTTACTGTGTGCAATTTCACAAAGGAAACGGTGACAGTGGAAGTGCCGGAGGAATTTGTGGGAGGAAGGCTGTTGATTTCCAATACGGAGCGGAAAGAAGTGACTAAGAACGATGAGCTGCAGCCCTATGAGGCTTTTGTGGTGCTGTTATCCTAACAAAGACTAAGATGAGAAGAAAGACGAGAAAGGCAAAAAGGTGACGAGGATGGAGAGAAAATGGTGGCATGGAAAGACGGCCTATCAGATTTATCCCAAGAGCTTTTGTGACAGCAATGGGGATGGCATCGGAGACATTCAAGGAATCATCAGCAAGTTGGACTATTTAAAGGAGCTGGGAGTGGACATTCTTTGGCTCTCCCCGATTTACTGCTCCCCCTGTGCGGACCAAGGCTATGACATCTCCGATTATTATCGGATTGACCCGCAGTTCGGCACGATGGAGGACATGGATGAGCTGTTGGCAGAAGCGAAGAAGAGGGATATGTATATCCTGATGGATTTGGTGGTGAACCATTGCTCCGATGAGCATGAGTGGTTCCAGAAGGCGAAAAAGGACCCAGAAGGCGAGTACGGAAAGATGTTTTATCTGCAGAAGGTGACGGATGGAAAGTTGCTCTGCAACTGGCGTTCTTACTTTGGTGGACCAGTGTGGGACAGATTGGAGGAAGGCAGCGACTGGTATTATTTTCATGCCTTTCACAAGAAACAGCCAGATTTGAACTGGGAGAATCCTAAGCTTCGCGAGGCCGTATACCGC
This sequence comes from bacterium, assembly GCA_030524485.1. Taxonomy (GTDB): domain Bacteria; phylum Bacillota; class Clostridia; order Lachnospirales; family Lachnospiraceae; genus CAJMNU01. The sequence goes on from JAUNGR010000020.1 coordinate 3,689, forward strand.
ATGATTAACTGGTGGTTGGATAAGGGACTGGCCGGTTTTCGCATTGATGCCATCATCAACATCAAGAAGGTACTTCCCTTCCGTGATTATCCAGCGGATAGAGACGATGGACTTTGTAGCATTCAGAGGATGCTTGCCGATGCCAAAGGCGTAGGCGAATTTTTGGGAGAGATGCGAGATAAGAGTTTTGCTCTGCACGATGCCTTCACTGTAGGAGAGGTCTTTAACGAGAAGGATGAGGAGCTGCCGGACTTTATCGGGGATGGCGGATACTTCTCTACCATGTTTGATTTTAAGGGCACTCTGCTGGGAAAGAGCGAGCAAGGCTGGTATGCGAGTCGCATCCCGACTCCTGACGAATATCGGGATGCCTGCTTTGAGAACCAAAAGCGGGTGCAGAAGGTGGGCTTTTTGGCAAACATCATCGAGAACCACGATGAGCCAAGAGGAGTCAGCCACTACATTCCGCAGGGAGACTGTTGTGACAGAAGCAAAAAGATGTTAGCGGCACTCTATTTCTTGCTGAGAGGTCTGCCCTTTCTCTATCAGGGACAGGAACTTGGCATGGAAAATACGATATTTTCTGATATTTCTGAGGTGGACGACATCAGCACACTAGATGAGTATCAGGTGGCTCTGCGTGCTGGCTATTCCCCGAAAGAAGCACTGGATATTGTGGCACACTACAGCCGAGACAATGCCCGCACGCCCTTCCAGTGGGATGGCAGCGAGAAGGCAGGATTCACCACAGGAACGCCGTGGCTGCCCCTAAATCCCAATCATACGAAGATTCATGCAGAACAGCAGCAGGCAGATGCGGAGTCGGTTTATGCCTTCTACAAGCAGTTGATTGCTCTGCGAAATGACGAAGAGTGGAAGGAAACACTGGTGTATGGAGAGCTGCTTCCGATTTTGACGGAGGAGAAAAATCTGATGGCCTATTACCGAAAAGGCGAAAAGACAGTGCTTGTCATAGGAAACTTCCAAAAAGAGGCGAGAACGGTAAAATTGCCCTGCCACATCCAAACCATTCTTTTGCAGAATCTGACGAAAGAGGAGCAAAAGGAGTGGGAGCAGGCACAAAAGGAGGGAGAAATCCATCTGGAGGGCTATCAGGTTGTGGTAGCAGAGGCATTGCAATAAATACAGGAATTTGTTATACTGGCCGTGTGACCGGCACAGTGACCAAGTGTGGTTGCTGTGCCGGTTTGACATTTTTAAAGGATAAAAATGACGAACAATGGAGGAAATCACAATGTGTAATGAGACGATGAAGTGCGAACAGAAGATAGAGCAGGCGATGAGTGGACTGAAAAAAGCAGTGGAGGCTTCCACCTCTCCTTTTCATGCGGTGCAGTATGCAGAGGCATATCTGGCAGCCAAGGGATTTCAGGAATTAAAACTGGAGGAAACTTGGAAGGAAAAGGTGAAGGTGGGAGGCTCTTATTTTGTGACTGCCTTTGACACGACCCTGACCGCTTTCACAGTGGGAGCGTTGGAGGATGGCTGGCAGCTGCGAATGGCAGCCTCTCATCTGGATTGGCCCTGTGTGATGGTAAAGCCCTCGCCGGAGGTGACAACGAAACGCTATGCAAAGCTGAATGTGGAAGTGTACGGAGGACCGATTTTAAACACTTGGCTGGACCGTCCTCTCTCTCTTGCGGGACGAGTTTGCAGCAAGGGAAAGGATGCCTTTCATCCGCAGGTGCATTTTGTGGATTTTAAGCGTCCGATTTTGACCATTCCCAACCTTGCCATTCACATGAATCGGGAGGTAAATAAGGGCGTTGCCATCAACGCACAGGTGGATATGCTGCCGCTTGCCGCTCTTTTGACAGAAAAATTAGACCAAGACCACTTTTTCCTGCAGCTGCTTGCAAAGGAAATCTCTGTGGAGCCAGAGGATATCTTGGACTATGAATTCTGTGTCTACAACATGGATGAAGGCTGTGTGTGCGGCTTTGAGAATGAATTCTTCAGTGCACCGAGACTGGACAATATCACCTCCGTGGAGGCGTGTCTGTATGCCATCACCGAGAATGCACCGAGCACGGGCATTCGGGCTGTGACGCTGTACCACAATGAGGAGATAGGCAGCAACACCAAGCAAGGAGCCAATTCGCCTTTGACAGAGCGTATTTTGGAGAAGTTGTATCTGGCTCTGGGCTATGACAGGGAGGACTTCCTCAACGGTCTGATGAATGGCCTTTTGCTTTCTTTGGATGTGGCTCATGCCATTCATCCGAATCATCCGGAGAAATGTGATATCAAGAACCAGATTTTCATGAACGATGGTGTGGCCATCAAACAGGCATCCGCACAGTCCTATGCGACCGATGCGGTGGCAGACAGCGTGGTGGAGGCACTGTGCAGGGAAAATGGCATTCCCTACAAGAAGTTTTCCAACCGCTCCGATGTCAAGGGTGGCAGCACACTGGGACGCATCTCCTCCTCGCTCTTAAACATGAGAACCATAGATGCAGGTGCACCGATTTTAGCGATGCATTCTGCAAGAGAGTTGATGGGTGTGAGAGACCAGTGGGCTTTGAATGAGTTGACTAAGGCATTTCTTGCATAAATAACTGGGGGAGAGCGGCAATGCAGGCAGAGCAGATTGAGGAAGTGAAGGAGTGGACCTCCCACCTGTTTTTGGGAGAAAAATTTGATGACTTTTTGGTGAGGGAGGTGCAGATTGTCACCTACAACCGTTTTCAGATTGACGGACATATCAAAAAGGGCTTTTATACAAAGGAAGAGTGGGAGGAAAATCCGCAGGGCGAGTTCAGCACATGGAAGCGTCTGCGCCCGATTTGTTTTTCCCTCATAAAGGGAAAGAAGCTTCCGCTCTCCTTTCAGATTGAATTTCAGTTGGCACCGGAAGCTTTGGAAGTGTTTTTGCAGAAAGAGGAGTTGAACTTTCAAAAAGAGGACATTCATGGACTGTACTTACAGGTTCGCTATGAGGAGGGAAAACTAAGTTATGTGAGCGGTTGCTCCTTTCAGACTTTCACCTTGGATAAAGAGCTGGAGAGGGCTTGGGACGAGAGTGTGAGAAGATTCTTCCTTATGGTTTAATGGCTTCGCCTGAAAGGAGCCAAGGGACAAAGAAGGTGACAGAGAAGGCGGGCTGTCCTGCGGGGAGAAAGCGGATGGCCCGAAGGAAAATGGCTAGGAAAGAATGAGGTGTTGGTATGGAGAAACAAGTGGAGAGGCAAGAAGAGAAAAAAGAAGATAGAAGAGAACAGATTGCAGAATTGTTGCGTCTGTGCAGCGGGCATCCGGTGTACATTCAGGCACACAATTTTCCAGATCCGGATGCATTGGCTTCGGGCTATGGGCTGTGGCATTTTTTGGAGCAAAATGGGATTCCCTCGCTCTTTTGCTACGATGGACTGTTGGACAAGAGAGCTTGCAAAAAGATGGTGGAAAGCTTTCATATTCAGGCTCTTCCCATTTCGGAGTTAGGAGAGTTGGAGAGCGATGCCGTCCTGATTTGTGTGGATAGCCAGAAGGGAGCCGGAAATGTCCGAACACTCTCGGTACCGATTGCGGCCTGCATTGACCATCATCCCACCTTTATTCCAGCGGAGTATCGCTACAGTGACATTCGCCGCTGTGGTTCCTGTTCCACCATGATTGCAGAGTATTTCAGCCAGATGGGTCTAGAGCCGAACAGCGATGTCGCCAGTGCCTTAGTCTATGGAATCAAGATTGATACCCGTCAATTTTCTCGAGGTGTGACGGACTTGGACATTGAAATGTTTCGCTTTTTGAAGCAGTTTTGTGACGATGCGAGGCTTTCCAGACTGTCCTCCAACACCATAAGTTATACGGATTTGAAGGCCTATGCCAGCGCATTGGAAAACATACGCATTTATGGAATGGCAGGCTTTGCGGAGATTGACTTTCCTTGCAGCGACGACTTGATTGCCATGATAGCCGATTTCTTTTTATCTCTGGATGAGATTGACCTGATCGTGGTGTACAGCAGCCGGGAGGATGGCATCAAGTTCTCCGTGCGTTCGGAGCTTGCCGAGGTACATGCAGGGGAGTGGGTTAAGGAAGCCTTAAGGCATCTGGGCAGCGGGGGTGGTCACTCCTACATGGCAGGCGGAATGATTCCGGTGGAAAGAATCCCCAATCTGGAACCCTATCCCGATGAGACCATTCGAGACTGCTTTTTGGCAGCTCTGATTAATATGCATATGGAAAAACAGATACATCCGACAAAAGAATCCGAATGAAAAAGTAAAAAACAGGAGGCGAAGCGATGACAGGATGGATGGAACATTTGCTGTATCTGTATCTGATAGCCATAAATCTTCTGACCTTTGTGCTCTATGGCGTGGACAAGCAGAGAGCCATTCGCAAGCAGTGGCGGATTCCGGAACGGACGCTGCTGCTTTTGGCTGTTGTGGGAGGCAGTATCGGTGCATTGGGAGCGATGTATTATTTTCGCCACAAAACCCAGAAAGAGAAGTTTCGTTTTGGGGTGCCTCTCATTTTGGCTTTACAGTTGCTGCTGTTTTGGTGGATACGGTAGACTATTTCGGCGGGACGGTTCATAGGTTAAAGAGAAGGATGGCGAAGGAGAACCGAAATGCAGGAAAGTCAGGAGAGGAGAGAGGACAAAACAGCAGAGCAGAAGGAAAGAAAAGGCAAGAGGGAGAGAGCGTGGTATCGCTTATCGGAAAAGGAGATATTTGCCGCTCTTTCCTCCCAAAGAGAGGGATTAAGCGAAAAGGAAGCACAGCTAAGACTGGAGAGGGATGGAGAAAATGTGCTGCAGATGACGAAGCGCAAATCGGCTCTCAGGGTGTTTTTGGAGCAGTTTCAGGATTTGTTGGTACTCATTTTGTTGGCATCTGCGGCCATTTCCGCCTTTTCTGGAAGTGGGGAGAGTGCACTTGTGATTGTGGCTGCCCTGACCATAAATGGTCTTTTGGGAACGCTGCAGCACAGAAAGGCAGAGAAATCCCTAAAAAGTCTGCAGGCTCTGTCAGCTCCCACCGCTAAGGTCTTACGGGAGGGAAAGTTATGTCAGATTCCCACCGCTAAGGTGGTGGTAGGAGATTTGCTTTTGTTGGAAAGCGGGGATTTGGCAGCCGCCGATGCCCGCATTGTGAGTTGTCACAGACTACGGACGGATGAGAGTTCCCTCACTGGAGAGTCGGAGCATGTGGAAAAGACGGAGAGGACTCTTACAGGGCAGATAGAAATCGCAGACCAGAAAAATATGGTCTTTTCCGGTTCCCTGATTGCAGCGGGAAGAGCGGAGGCGGTGGTGACAGCGACTGGAATGGACACCGAAATTGGTCGGATTGCGAGGCTGATGAGCGAGAGCAAGGAGAAACGCACCCCTCTGCAGCAGAGTCTGGATGATTTCAGCGGAAAGCTGGCCGTTTGGATTGTGCTGATTTGCTGTGTGGTGTTTTTGCTGGAGGTCTATCGGGGGGTGGGGCTGTTGCCATCCCTGATGTTTGCCGTAGCACTGGCGGTGGCGGCGATTCCGGAGGCTCTCAGTTCCATCGTGACCATCGTGCAGGCCATGGGAACGCAAAAGATGGCGAAGGAGCAGGCCATCATCAAGGATTTGAAAGCGGTGGAAAGTCTGGGCTGTGTGTCTGTTATCTGCTCGGATAAGACCGGAACTCTGACGCAAAACCGTATGAGCGTTAAATATCTATATGGCAATCGAAAGATTCTGCCGCTGTCTCAACTGAGTCCTTACCCCACCTATGCAAAACGGCTGTTGGAGGCTGTTTTTTTGAATAACGATGCCGTCCGTCAAGGGGAGAGATATTTGGGGGAGCCGACAGAGACGGCTCTGCTTGCCTTGGAAGAGCATTTGAATGAGAATGAGGACACGAAGAAAGTTTGGAAGCATCAGGGACAGGAGGGATTGGCAGCAGAGGTGAGGCGATTGGCTGGAGAGAGATTATTTGAGCTTCCCTTTGATTCGCAGAGAAAGAAGATGAGTGTCTGCTACCGCTTGGAAGGGGAACGGATTTTGTTTGTGAAAGGTGCACCGGAGAGTGTGATAAAGAGCTGCGAGCGTCTATGGACAGAGGCTGGAGAGAGTGCATTTGGAAGAGGGGAAAGAGAGAGAACGCTGGTACAAAACGAGAGTTGGTCCAAACAGGGACTGCGGGTGTTGGCCTTCGCTTGCCGCAAATTGGCGGAGAGTGAGCAGGCAGAGAGCGAAGGATTGGAGGAAAACTTGACCTTTTTGGGGCTGGCGGCGATGATGGATGCACCGAGACCCGAATCAAAAGCGGCGGTTCTGCGTGCCAAACAGGCGGGCATCCGCACTGTGATGATTACTGGAGACCAAAAGATGACGGCACAGGCAATTGCAGAGAAAATCGGGATTTTGACAGAGAATTCACGGGCTGTGAGCGGGGAGGAGCTGAATCGAATGAGCGAGACGCAGCTGCTGCAAGAACTGCCCCATATCAGTGTCTATGCCAGAGTGACACCGGAGCATAAAATTCGGATTGTGGATGCCTTCCAGAAAAATGGACAGATAACTGCTATGACTGGCGATGGGGTCAACGATGCCCCAGCCCTCAAGAAGGCAGATATCGGCATTGCGATGGGGCAGATGGGCACAGAGGTAGCCAAGGATGCCGCTTCCATGATATTGGCAGATGACAATTTTTCTACGATTATCAAAGCAGTGGCAAACGGGCGTAATGTTTACCGAAACATCAAACATGCGATTCAATTTTTGCTTTCGGGAAATATGGCAGGCATACTCTGTGTGTTGTACACTTCCATCAAAGACCTGCCTCTGCCCTTTGCACCGGTGCATTTGCTCTTCATCAATCTGGTGACAGATTCGCTGCCGGCTCTTGCTATTGGGATGGAGGCCGCAGAGGAAGACCTGTTGGCACAGCCGCCCAGAGACCCCAGACAGGGGATACTGTCGGGAGCTTTTCTTCGGGAAGTCGGGATTCAGGGAAGCTTGCTTGCGGTCTGCACTCTGCTTGCCTATCAGACAGGACTGCTGAGTGGCGGAATAGAAGAGGCAAGTACCATGGCTTTTGCTACGCTTACATTGGCAAGGTTGTTCCATGGATTCAATTGCCGAAGCAGACACTCGCTGTTTCGCATTGGATTTTCTGGAAATCCCTACAGTTTGGGGGCTTTTGTTGTGGGAATGGGATTGCTTCTGGCTGTACTCTTTGTCCCAGTTTTGCAAAGTCTGTTTGCAGTGGCAGCCTTGACGAGGAGACAGCTCCTAACGATAGCGATTTTTGCGGCTTTGCCCACCGCCCTCATACAAGGAGCAAAGGCATTTCGAGAAAGCCTAACATAACAAAGACGCAGAATCATGCCAGATAGAGCCAAAGATAAAGTTACAAAGGAGGAGAAGGAATGTTAGCGTTTTTGGAAGAAATGAGCCGTTTTATCTTTTTGGAGGATGTCCCCCAAAAAGCGGATGTGATTTTGATTCCAGGGAGCAATCAGGGAGCTTTGGCGGATACAGCGGCGAAGCTTTGGAAGGAAGGCTGGGCACCCTATGTGCTGCCATCCGGAAAATATAGTAAGATAACAGGCAAGTTTGCGGGCGAACGTTTTGAGACCGAGTGGGAGTATTTGGCGGATAGACTCTTACAACAGGGGGTACCCAAGGAGGCGATTTTGAGGGAGGATAGGGCAACCTACACCTACGAGAATGCGATTTTTTCCAGAGAGGTCACGGATGCCGCGGGAATGGAGGTCAAAACAGCCATCATTTGCTGTCAGGCCTACCATGCAAGGCGCTGCCAGCTCTACTATCAGGTCTGCTTTCCCGACACAAAGTTTTTGATGTGCCCAACTGTGACACATGGAATCACAAAGGACAACTGGTTTGAGAGCGAGGACGGACGCAAGAGAGTGTTGGGAGAGATTGAGAGGTGTGGAAGTCAATTTCATGAGATAGTAAAAAATGCGGCACATAAATAACAACATCCATAAAGTCCTCCCTCTAAAATAAGGCAAAGCCAGGGATGCAGAGGAGGAAGAAGAGGAAGGATCTGGCTGCGAAAGAAGAAAAGAATTCCCGCAGCAAGGACGGTGGCGAGGATGGGTTTTAAGAGGTTTTCGACTGCGTGAAAGCAGAAGGAAACCTCTTTTTTGAGTGCAAAGACGTGTAGGAGTGTCAAGAAAAGTTCGGCGGCAAGGTTGCCCCAAAGGTAGGCAAGAATGCCAAAGCGAGGAATGCCCCATATGACAAAGGCGAGAAGCAACAGTTGGCAGGCTACATGGTGGAAAAAGGTGGTTTTGGTTTTCCCAAGCCCATTCAGGATGCTTCCCAAAGTGGTCGCTAAGTAGAGAAAGGGACAGAGCCAAGCGAGAATGGTGATGTAGATGCCAGCGGCCTTATTGTGGAAGACTACCATGCCCAAATCTCTTCCAAAAAGCACGAAGATGCCAGTAAATAGGATGCCCATGAGGAGACTAAAGGAAACGGAACGCTCGGTGGTCAAAGAAATGTGGGAGTGGTTGCCGTTTGCCTGTGCCTGAGAGACTGTGGGGAGAAGTAAGGTGGCAAGGGAGGTGGTGATGGTGGAGGGAAAGAGGATAAAGGGGGTGGCCATGCCAGTGAGAGTTCCGTAGGCTGCGACTGCCTCGGAGGAAGAAAGACCAAAAGCGGCAAGGCGGTTGGGAATCAGGATGGCCTCAGCACTCTGTAAACCACTCAAAACCAGACGGTTTGCGATGAGAGGAAGAGCCATGCTCATGAGAGCGGAGGCGGTAAGACGAAAATCCTGAAAAAAAGGAAGGGTGGGGGCATGGAAAGTCTTTTCCCTGCGTTGACTCAGAAAAAAAGCAAGACTCGTAAAAATGGCAGAGACTGCCTCACCTGCCAGAAGTCCGTAGACGGCAAGCATGACCGTGATTTCCTCGCCAGCCTCTGTCTTTTGCCATGCCAAGAAAAAGACAAGCAACATGCGGGCGGTGAGTTCGACTAAGTGGGAGAGTCCGGCGATGGAAGGTTTACGGGAACCGTAGCAGCAACCGCAGATGCAGTCGTGGATGCAGGTCCAAGGGATGGTCAAAGCCATGAGGGGCAAAAGTTCGGCACAGCGAGGTTCCATCAGTACATGCACCGCAAGAAAGTCCGAACCCTTCCAGATACAGCCAGCCAAAAGCAGGGAGAGAGAGAAGGAAATCAAAAAGCCAGTGCGTAGGATGGATTTTGTGCCGAAGCGCTTGGCGGCCACAAAACGGGAGATAGCCGTTTCCATGCCGCTGGCACAGATGGCCATGCAGATGCCATAAATGGGAAAAATCATCTGGTAGATGCCGAGTCCCTCTGCTCCTATGGTTCGTGAGAGAAAAATACGGTAGACAAAGCCCAAAAGACGGCCACAAAGACCGGTGGCGGTCAGAAGGAGGGTTCCAGCAAGGAGGGGACTCCCCCAAAGCAGTTGTTTGATACGTTTCATGGCAGCACCCAAAGCATACAAGATTAGTAGCAATGTATGAACAAAGGGTTTTCCCTTATGCCCAAAGGTTGTTTTTGGGTGGGAAATTTGCTATGATACAAAAACTAGAAAGTAGAAAGAGAAAGGAAAATAGATATGGTGTGCAAACAGAAGGAATCTGATAAGCAGAAAAAGTATGACAAACAGAAGGAAAGAATTTTGAGTTGTGTGCAAAGCTATGCCGAAAATGTGCTGCACTATGGAAGAGTCTCAGAGGACTTTCCTCTTTTTGCAGATGGTATTTATATGAAAGATAAAAAGCCAGTGCGTTGGAGATTTCCGGAAGGGGTAGAGTGTGAACTTTCGGATATGGCAAATCACCAGACGATGTATCGGAATTTTGCTTTGCTCTCAGAGCTGACTGGAGAGGAAACGTACAAAAAGGCAGCCAAGGAGGAAATCGCCTATTATTTTACTCATTATCGGGATGAGAGTGGTCTGCTGATGATGGGAGGCCATATGTTTGTGGACCTTAAGACCCGCAAACCAGTGGGGAAGGTGGACAAAATGGGCTTGCACGAGTTGAAAAACTGTTTTCCATTTTATGAGTTGATGTTTGAGGTGGACGCAGAAGCGACGGAGCAGTACATAGAGGCAGTTTGGAATGCCCATGTGTTTGATTGGAACACGCTGGAAATCAGCCGACATGGAGAGTATAACAAGGAGAAGCCACAAGCTTTTTGGGAGAGGCAGTATGAGGAGTACCAGAAGCCAGAACCTTTCTTTGAAGCATTAGGTCTCTCTTTTATGGATGCCGGAAATGACTTGCTGCTCTCAGCAGGGATGCTGGCTGCCTTTACAGGAAAAGAAAAACCCTTGGAATGGGCGAAGCGACTGTTGGGACAGTATGTGAGTGCGAGAGACGAGAGAACGGGACTCGGAGGCTATCAGTTTACACAGCCCAAGAAGAGGATGGAACCGACAAATGACAGAGAAACCATGTCATGGTTTGGAGACCGAGCAAGGAGGCAGTTTGGACCAGAGTTTGGAGACTGGGTGTTGGAAGGAAGAGTGATTTTTCCTCACCATGTGGAGTGCATGTACTATAAAAATGCCTTGATGCAGCTGTATCTGGCGGAGCTTTTGGGAAGCAAGGGTGAGGCATTTAAAAAGGCAACTTTGGATGGAATGCGAGCCTTTTTGACTTATGAGTATGACTTTAGTGACAATGGGATTCGACCGATGCTTTCGGACGGAACGGATTTGAGCGGTTATGCACTTAAGAGAGATGGGTATTTTGGAGCCAAAGGCTTTGCTTATCAGAAAGAAGAAGCCGATGAGCGTTTTCTTATCAGTGCCTTCCGTGCCTACCAAGCCTCTAAAGAAGAGATTTTTTGGGAATTTGCGAGAAATGTGGCAAAGTTTCGGGGCTTAGGAGACTTGGGAACGCAGCCAGGGGAGAATGTGAAACTGGACCCAAATACGACCTGTGCCGATGCAAGAGCTTTGATTGCCTTGGTGGAGTTGTATCGAGCGACCAAGAATCCGGACTATTGCGATGAGGCGGCGGTTGTGGCAGAAAATCTCTTGAGTGAGAGGTATCGGGATGGATGGTTTTTGCATCCAGAAGCGACACACCTCTGCCGTTTTGATGAGGCAGAACCCTTTGCTCTGCTCCTGTATTGTGCAGCTTTGGAGGACTTGCCAGAGGAAAAACTTCCTAAATTTTTGGATGGGGAAGCCTATGTGCAGGGAGCTTACCGAAATGCGGACGGAAGCGTAGAAAATCGCAATTATGCGAAAAGCTTTTATCTTTTGTAATATGGAAGTGTTGTCAAGCGACTTTCATGCATAGTGGGGATGGGATTGCGTCAATCTCTCTTTTTTGGAATATACTGGTATCATATACAGAGTAGAAAAAGGAGAACTTGACGGTGATTTATCTGGATTATGCGGCAACCACAAAGCTAAGTGAGCGTGCCTTGAGGGCAATGCTTCCCTTTTTGAGAGACCAATATGCCAATCCCTCTTCCAGCTATCGCTTTTCGGATGCAGTACGAGAAAAGATGAGTGAGACAAGGAAGATTCTTGCCGATGCTTTGGGAGCCAAACAGAATGAAATTTATTTTACTTCAGGGGGAACGGAGTCGGACAACTGGGCTTTGAAAGAGGTGATGGAGCAGCAAAAAAAGCGGGGAAAGAATCATCTGATTACCACACAGATTGAGCATCATGCCGTGTTGCATAGCTGTCAGTGGCTGGAAAACAACGATTGTGAAGTGACCTATTTGCCTTTGGAGAGGGATGGCATTGTTCGGGCAGAACAGGTGGAAAGAGCCATTCGACCCAACACTGCTTTGATTTCGGTTATGGCGGCGAATAATGAGATAGGAACCCTTCAACCCCTAAAAGAGATAGGAAAAATAGCAAAACAGCAGGGAATTCTGTTTCACACAGATGCGGTGCAGGCCTTTGGGCATATTCCTATCTCGGTTGAGGACTGCAATCTTTCTCTCTTAAGTGCCAGTGCCCATAAGTTTCATGGTCCAAAAGGCATCGGATTTTTGTATGTGAGGGAGAACGTGGAACTGCCTTCTTTTTTGCATGGCGGCGGACAGGAGGGAGGAAAACGCAGTGGAACCGAGAATACGGCGGCGATTGTCGGAATGGGAGCGGCGGCAGCGGAAATGCTAGAGCAGCAAGCAGAGAGAGCCAAGAAGGAGCAGGCTCTGAGGGACTATCTGATTGAGAGCATACAAGCTCGGATTCCTTACACCAAGCTTAACGGTGATCGAAAGCAGAGGCTGCCAAACAATGTAAATGTCAGCATTTCCTTTGTGGAAGGGGAGGTTGTGGTTCTTTTGATGGGGATGAGAGGAATTTGCGTGTCCGCTGGTTCGGCTTGCTCGGCAGGCTCTGCAGGAGCTTCTCATGTGCTGCGAGCCATAGGTCTTTCTGAGGAAGAAGCACATAATGCACTGCGCCTGACACTGGGGGCAGAGACCACGAAACAAGAGATTGATGAGACAGTGGAGGCACTCAGCGAGATTGTGAGTTTCTTGAGAGGACAGTCACCAATGGTCTATTGACCTAGCAAGTATTTTATGCTAAAATAAAATTGCAATAAAAGAAAAATAAATATTAAAGTATCTTATTAAGATAAACATTCAGGGAGAAAGAAAGGATATCAGTTCAGAATGGAAAGAACAAAAGTTGTGATAGGCATGTCTGGTGGAGTGGATTCTTCGGTGGCAGCGTGGTTGCTTAAGGAGCAGGGATATGAGGTTCTTGGGGTTACCATGCTGCATTGGGGAGAGGGAGCTGCAGATTCCGCTTCTGATTTTGTGCAGGATGCTAAGCGGATGGCAGAGAGCATAGGAATTGAGCATTATGTGCTAGATTTTCGTAAGGAATTTCGTGATTGTGTGATGAAGCATTTTGCACAAGAGTACCAGAGAGGGAGAACACCGAATCCCTGTGTTCTCTGCAATCGTAGTGTGAAGTGGGAAGCTTTGCTAAAACGATGCAGGGATTTGGGAGCCGAATATGTAGCTACTGGTCACTATGCACAGGTGAAGCAGCTGCCAAATGGGCGTTTCACCATTCAGGTCTCTGCGACAGGGGAGAAGGACCAGACCTATGCTTTGTATCGTTTGACACAGGAGCAGCTTGCACATACGTTGATGCCGATTGGAACGTATAGCAAGCAGGAGGTGAGAGAGCTGGCTGCAAAGGTAGGTCTGATGGTAGCGGATAAGCCAGACAGTCAGGAGATTTGTTTTATTCCCGATCACGACCATGCGAAATTTATTCAGGAGTTTACCGGAAAAACGATGCCAGAGGGGAATTTTGTCACGAAGGATGGAACGATTTTGGGACGACATTCTGGGATTACGAATTATACGATAGGACAGAGGAGAGGCTTGCATATCGCAGAGGGACATCGGGTCTTTGTGACAGAGATACGACCAGAGAGCAATGAGGTTGTAATTGGAGAGTCGGAGGATTTGTTTACCAGACAGTTGGTCTGCGATGAGGTAAACTGGATGGCCATAGATGGTTTGTATGGCAAACTGGAGAATTTTATGCGTGTGCGTGCCAAAATCCGCTATGCACACAAGGGAGCGATGTGCAGCATTCGAGAGGTGGAAGAGGGAGTGGTTGTCTGTGAATTTGACGAGGCACAGAGAGCCATCACAGCGGGACAGGCTGTGGTTTTTTATCAGGATGATTATGTGGTCGGTGGCGGAACCATTCGCCATAGTGGACCCTTTACTAGGTGATGAGGAAAAGCATATGTGTAGAAAAATAGACATTAGAAGAATAGATGTTAGAAGAATGGGGGAGAAGAATGAGAAAAGTAGTGTTGGCGGGAACGATGGCAGTGTGCCTGCTCTTGAGCCTGATGGGCTGTGCTAAGGGGAATTCTGTGGAGACGGTGCAGACCACAGCTGGAACAGAAGTAGGGAGTGTGGAGACAGAGCAGGAATATCGAGAAGTTCAGATGGAGACTAAGGAAGTTTCCTTGGAAGAGGCAGCGATGGAAGTGATGAAAGAAGTGGAGGAGACGGTCTACACGACAACAGGGGTAAATGTAAGGAAGGCTCCGTCCACTTCCGCTGAGGTACTGCGAGTACTGCCGAGGGGAAGTGAAGTGACACGCACTGGCGTGGGAGAAAGCTGGAGTCGAGTGCACTTGGATGGAAAAGAATATTATATGGCTTCTCGCTATCTGTCTTTGGAAAAGCCAGTGACAGAGAGCAGTCAGGCGGCCGAGAATACAAATGTACAGGGTGGGGAAGGCATAGGAACCAAGACGGTGGGAGGAGCAAAGGGCATTTTGGTTGCGATTGATGCTGGTCATCAAAAGAAAGGCAACAGCGAGAAAGAGCCAGATGGCCCTGGTTCTTCTGTGATGAAGGCGAAGGTGAGTTCTGGAACCGCAGGGGCAGTGAGCGGATTGGCCGAGTACCAGTTGACACTCGCGGTTTCACTCAAGCTCAAAGAAGAGTTGGTGAAACGAGGCTATGATGTCTATATGGTGAGGGAGATTCATGAGGTAAATCTAAGCAATTCTGAGCGTGCCAAGATGGCAAATGAGAGCGGGGCGGATATTTTTGTGCGGATTCATGGAAATTCCATTGCAGACTCCTCAGTGAACGGTGCATTGACCATGTGTATGACAAAAAATAATCCCTACAATAGCAGTCTTTATAGCAAGAGCCGAGAGCTATCGCAGGAGATTGTGGATGGCATCTGTGCAGAAACGGGTTTTCGTAACCGTGGCATTCAGGAGACCGATACCATGAGCGGCATCAACTGGTGTGAGCTTCCTGTGACCATCGTAGAGATGGGATTCATGAGCAATCCCACGGAGGACAGGAAGATGGCAACAGAGGAATATCAAAACAAGATAGTGAAGGGAATTGCGGATGGCATTGATGCCTACTATTCCGATTGATAGCACTTTCCCTGCCAACTGTCCCTCTCTTTCAGACGTTTGGCGATGGTATTTAGTACCAATCTCTTGTTGGCACTCCAAGTGGGAGCAATCAGAAGAGACTTTGGTGCGTCGCCACTGATACGGTGAATGACCACTTCTGGGGGCAGAGCCTCAATGCAGTCTGCAATTAAGTCTGCGTACTCGTCTAGGCAAAAGAGAGGGAAGGGGGAGGCCTCATAGAGGGAGGCAAGGTCTGTCCCTTTTAGGATATGGAGAAGTTGAAGTTTGATGCCGTCTATGCCGAGGGAGGCGAGATAATGGATGCTCTCCAGCATCTGTTGGCGACTCTCTGTGGGAAGTCCCAATATGACATGCACAACAACGGGGATGGAGAGTGCCTGCAGGTTTCGCACGGCCTCCTCAAACACAGCCAAATCATAGCCACGGCGGATGAACTGGGCAGTCTTTGCATGAATGCTTTGCAGACCCAATTCCACCCAGACAGGCTTCTTCCTTTGGCAGTCGGAGAGTAGTTTTAGAATCTCTTTGGGAAGGCAGTCTGGTCTGGTGCCAACGGAAAGGACGGCAATGTCTGGATGAGAGAGGGCTGCCTCAAAGAGAGGACGAAGCTGTTCGCTTGGGGCATAGGTGTTGGTGTAGGACTGAAAATAGGCAATGTAGCGTCCGGAGTGTATTTTGCGGGCCACTCTTTCCTTGGCAAGTTCGATTTGTTCTGTGACCGAGGCCATTCTTTGAATGGCAAACTCTCCAGAACCACCCTCGCTGCAGAAAATGCAGCCACGGTTTCCTAGAGTGCCATCTCGATTGGGGCAGGTACAGCCACTTTCCAAAGCGAGCTTATAAATTTTTTCTCCAAAGGTCTCTTTCAAATAATAATCCAAAGAATAATAAGGTTTTTCGCCCCAGAGGCGTTTTGTATTGGTAGCCATGCTTGTCTCCTTGTGTTCAAATAGTAAGGGAAAATCAACAGACTCATTATAACAATCTTTTGAGAGATGTACAAGACCGCCCTAAACTGGAGTAAGAAAGCCCAAAATCTAGTTTGTGATTTGTTGAATTTATCTCTTGACAAAAGAAGGATTTCTACATTAATATTCAAGTTGTTTTAGAATCTTTTTTATGCAGCAAAAAAGCAAAAACAACAACTGAATCACAAACAAAAGACAGGAAAGAAGAGACCGAATGGAGGGGTAACATGACGGGTGATATGACAGTGGGGAATCCGGTGAAGAAGATTTTGCTGTTTATGATTCCGGTTTGTCTGGGAAACATTTTCCAGCAGTTTTACAATCTTGCAGATTCTATTATTGCGGGGCAGTTTCTGGGGGTGAATGCATTGGCGGCCATTGGAGCCACCGGCTCATTGGTTTTTTTGGTTGTGGGCTGGCTGAATGGCATCACCAGCGGCTTTGCCGTTTTGATTTCCCAGAGTTTCGGAGCCAAACGTTATGATGAGATGCGCCATTATATGGCGATGTCCATCTATCTCTGTGTGTTCTTTGTGGCGATTATGACCGTCAGTTTGGAGCTTTTAAATACGCCCATTCTCAGGCTGATGAACTCCCCCGAAGAACTGTTCGTGGATATCCACGGCTATATGGCAGTGATTTATGCGGGCTTAGCGGCGACTGCTGCCTACAACGCACTGGCAGCAATTTTGCGTGCCATCGGAGACAGCCGAACGCCTCTGTATTTCCTGATTGTTTCCTCGGTTGTGAACGTGGTCTTGGACATTGTGTTCATCACATGGCTGCATCTAGGAGTGATGGGCTGTGCCTATGCGACGGTAGCGGCACAGGCAATCTCAGCTCTGCTTTGTTATGTGTACATCCGCAAAAAGTTTGAATTTCTTCATCTGAGAAAAGAAGATTTTACGTTTTCTTGGAAGAGTGCAAAAAAGATGCTTGCACTGGGTGTGCCGATGGGGCTGCAATTTTCCATCACCGCAATCGGAACCATCATCGTACAGGGAGCCATCAATGTGTATGGTTCCGTCAGCATCGCTGGTTTCTCGGCTGGAAGCAAGATTCAAAACATTGTCAGCACCGTGTTTGTCTCCTTTGGAGCAACCACGGCTACCTATGTGGGACAAAATCTGGGAGCTGGGGAGCTGGACAGAGTCAAACTGGGAGTCCGAAAAATCCAAATGATGATTCTTATTTGGGGGCTGGTGATGATGGCCATTATTTACCTGTTTGGAGGACAGATGGTGAGACTGTTTATCGGCTCTGGGGATACAGGAGTCACCGAAGTGGCTGAGACTTACTTCCGTGTGGTGGCTTGGTGTTATCCATTTTTGGGAAGCATTTACCTGTACCGCAACGCTTTACAGGGCATGGGATATGGTTTCATTCCCATGATGGGAGGCGTGTTTGAGCTTGCGGCGAGGGCCTTAGTGGTCATGTTGGTGTCTGGCAGAGGTTCCTTTGCAGCGGTGTGTGCTTCAGACCCAGCGGCTTGGATAGCAGCGTTGCTTCCGTTGGTTCCGTACTATTTTATGATAGAGGCAAAATTTTCCAAAAAGGCGGAACAGAGTAAGTTGGCATAAAGAAACAAACGGAGTTCAAAGAAAAGTTCAAAAAGAGTAAAAGAATTAGAAAAGAGGGCAAAGTATGTATTGTACAAAAAAAGTGACAGATAAGATTGTTTGGGTTGGCGCAAATGATAGGAGACTGCATTTGTTTGAGAATCTCTTTCCTATCCCGAACGGAGTTTCCTACAATGCTTATGTGATTCTGGATGAAAAGACAGCGCTGATGGACTGTGTGGATTTCAGTGCCTGCCGTCAGTTCTTGGAGAATCTGGAGCATACACTGGCTGGAAGAAAGCTGGATTATCTGATTGTCAATCACATGGAGCCGGACCACGGAGCAACCATCGAGGAAGTGCTGCGTCGCTATCCGGAGGCTGTTATGGTCGGAAATGCCAAGACTATGGGTATGATGAAGCAGTTCTTTGAGATCGACTTGAACGGAAGAACACTGGAAGTAAAAGAGGGCAGCTCTTTGGATTTGGGTACACACACCCTGAACTTTGTGATGGCTCCAATGGTTCATTGGCCGGAGGTTATGATGACCTACGAGAGCAGTGAGAAGATTTTATTCTCTGCGGATGCTTTTGGTACGTTTGGGGCTTTGAATGGACCGATTTTTAATGACGAATATGACTTCGAGAGGGACTGGCTGGACGATGCCAGAAGATACTACACAAACATCGTAGGCAAATATGGCCCACAGGTACAGGCTGTTTTAAAGAAGGCAGCCACTTTGGACATCCAGATGATTTGTCCTTTGCACGGTCAGGTTTGGAGAAACAATCTGGCTTGGTTTATAGATAAGTACAAATGCTGGAGTAGCTACGAGCCAGAGGAGAAGGGCGTTTTGGTTGCCTATGCTTCCATGTACGGAAATACCGAAAATGTGGCCAATCTACTCGCTTCTGCCTTGGCAGATGAAGGAGTTTATCACATTTCCGTGTATGATGTTTCCAAGACAGACGTTTCTTATCTGATTGGGGAGGCATTTAAGTACAGCCATCTGGTATTGGCAGCTCCAACTTACAATGCAGGGGTATATCCGGCAATGGAGCACTTCCTTCTGGATATGAAGGCTCTGAATCTACAGAAGCGTACCGTGGCTCTGATTGAGAATGGAAGCTGGGCACCTATGGCGGCAAAGCAGATGGCAAAAACACTGGAAGAAATGAAGCAGATGACGGTTTTGGAGCAGACGATTTCCATCAAATCTGCATTGAAGGAGAGCCAGAAGGAAGAGGTACTGGCTCTGGCAAAGACGCTGGCTGAGAGCGTAAAAGCCTAAACTAGGAAGAAAAGCCAGAGACTTTATTGGGCTGCTGGAGAAAGAAAAAAGAAAGAAGGGGGTGTCGCAGGGCTTGTGTGACAGCCCCTTTTCGAGTACAATGAGAAATACAGCGACACACTAGGAGAGCAGAATGGAGGAGCAAAAGAAGATGAAGATTAAAGATATTTTGGCACAAGGAAAACCAACCCTATCGTTTGAGGTATTTCCGCCCAAAACGGAGGACAAGTATGAGTCTGTGGAGGCAGCGGCACTGGCCATCGCAAAGCTGCATCCCTCTTTTATGAGTGTCACCTACGGAGCAGGTGGTGGTACGAGCCGTTATACCGTAGCCATCGCAGATGAAATTCAAAAACAGGGAGTGACTCCGCTTGCACATCTGACCTGTGTCTCCTCCACAAAGGAGAAGGTACATCAGGTGCTGGAGGAATTAAAAGAGAAAAACATTGAGAATGTGCTGGCTCTTAGAGGGGACATTCCAAAGGAAGGAACTACAGCACATGATTATCGCTATGCTTCTGAGTTGATAGCCGAGATTCGGGAGGCGGGAGATTTCTGCATCGGTGCAGCTTGCTATCCGGAGGGACATGTGGAGTCTGCCAACAAGACCGAGGACATTCTTCATTTGAAGGAAAAGGTGGAGGCAGGCTGTGATTTTGTGACAACACAGATGTTTTTTGACAACAATATTTTATATAACTATCTCTATCGCATTCGGGAAAAAGGCATCACTGTTCCGGTCATCGCTGGCATCATGCCTGTGACAAATAGCAGTCAGATTCAACGTATTTGCCAGCTTTCTGGTACTTACCTTCCGACTCGCTTTAAGGCAATCGTGGACCGCTTTGGGGATAATCCGGCAGCGATGAAGCAGGCAGGTATTGCCTATGCGACGGAGCAGATTATTGACTTGATTGCCAATGGAGTCAACGGAATCCATATTTATTCTATGAACAAGCCAGATGTAGCGGAGAGCATTCAGAAAAATCTGTCTGTGATTCTCGGAAAAGAGTGATAAAAATGGAAATCAATCGAAATGAGGCACTGCGTTATCTGGGAGTTCGAGGAAAAACACCAGATGCTTTGACGGCAGAAGTGGTGGACTCTTGCATTGAGGAAGTGCAGAGGGTGGCGGAGCCACGGCAGGTATCTCGTATTTATCCCTTGCAGAGGATGGAGGGAGAGGGAGGAACATGCTTGGATGGCGGTTGCTTTCTCACCCAAAGCCGCAATCTCGACCGCAATCTAAGAGACTGCGAGCAGGTGCTGGTATTTGCGGCGACATTGGGAGTCGGCATTGACCGTCTGCTGGCAAGATATGGAAAAATCCGCATGAGCCGTGCGATTGTTTTGCAAGCGGTCTCTGCGGCAGCGATAGAGGGCTATTGCAACGAGTTGAACCGAGAATGGAAGGAAAAATTTTTGAGCGAGGGCTGGTATTTGCGGCCCCGCTTCAGTCCTGGTTATGGCGATTTTGCCCTAGAAAATCAGACCAGCATCCTACAGGGACTGGAGGCAGGAAAGTGGGCAGGAATTACCTTGACAGACAGCCTGCTTATGATGCCCTCAAAGTCAGTGACGGCAGTGATTGGCATGAGCCGCCGACCAGCAAATTGCATCTTGGAGGGCTGTGAGGTCTGTCAAAAGACGGATTGTGCCTATCGAAGAGACCGAAGTGAGTCGAAAGAATAAAGAATCAAGAAGAAAGAATGAAAGAAGAGAGCAGGACAAGCAAGACGGGTACGATACAAGAATAAAAACCGGAGGGAAACGATGGGAATTTTAGAAGCGTTGGAACAGAGGGTGATTTTTTTTGATGGTGGAATGGGAAGCCTTCTTCAGGAAGCAGGTCTCCAATCTGGAGAATTGCCAGAGACATGGAACATCAAACATCCGGAGGTAATTATAGATATTCAGGAGCGTTATCTTCTGGCGGGCAGCGATGTGATTACAACCAACACATTTGGAGCAAACTGCCTGAAGTATGGAAAAGAGGGAGCGTTTTCTCTGGAAAAGGTAGTGAGTGCAGCGATAGCGAATGCGAAGGAGGCCGTGCAAAGAGCTCGCACGCAAACTGGAAAAGAAGCTTATATTGCATTGGATTTGGGACCAACGGGAAAGCTCCTAAAACCGATGGGAGACTTGGATTTTGAGGATGCGGTGAGTTTGTATGGCGAAGTGGTGGAAATCGGTGTCCGTGAGGGCGTGGATTTGATTTTGATTGAGACCATGAGCGATAGCTATGAGCTGAAAGCAGCGGTGCTAGGAGCAAAGGAGCATAGCACGCTTCCGGTGTTTGCCACCGTGACCTTTGATTCCAAGGGGAAAATGTTGACCGGAGGTACGGTGCAGTCGGTGACGGCTTTGCTGGAAGGACTGCGGGTGGATGCACTGGGAGTCAACTGCGGACAAGGGCCGCTGCAGATGGGAAACATTGTGGAAGAGTTTCTGGCGGAGGCTTCCATTCCGGTTATAGTCAATCCCAATGCTGGACTGCCCCGAAGTGAAAATGGAAAGACTTTGTATGACATTGATGCAGATACCTTTGCAGAGGAGATGCAGCATTTTGTGCAGATGGGCGTGCGTGCGGTTGGAGGCTGTTGTGGAACCACACCGGAACACATTCAAAAGATGACCACTCTCTGCAAAAACCTTCCCGCAAAACCGATAGAGAAGAAGGAGAAAACCTTGGTGACTTCCTACGCACAGGCTGTGGAGATAGGAAAAATACCAGTGATTATCGGGGAACGCATCAATCCGACCGGAAAGCCAAAGCTCAAGCAGGCTCTAAGAGACCACAATCTGGACTACCTTTTGGATGAGGGAGTCAATGAGCAGGAACATGGAGCACATATCTTGGATGTCAACGTGGGACTGCCAGAGATTGATGAGGTCGCTTTGATGTCAGAGGCGGTGGAAGCGTTGCAGAGCGTTTTGGATTTGCCGCTGCAGATTGATACTTCCAATCCAGAGGCAATGGAGAAGGCACTGCGTATCTATAACGGAAAAGCGATGGTTAATTCGGTCAATGGAAAGAAAGAAGTGATGGATGCGGTCTTTCCTCTGGTGAAAAAGTACGGAGGCGTTTTGGTGGCTCTTGCTTTGGATGAGGAAGGCATTCCTCAGACAGCCGAAGGTCGCTTGGCTGTGGCAAAAAAGATTTATGAGGAGGCGGCAAAGTACGGAATCTCCCCCAAAGACATTGTGATAGACGGACTCTGTATGACCATCAGCTCGGACGAGCAGGGGGCGGTGACAACGCTCAAGACGCTTCAGGGAGTGAGAGAGCAGTTCCATGGAAAGACGATTTTGGGAGTTTCCAACATCTCCTTTGGTTTGCCCATGAGAGAGTATGTCAACACCGCTTTCTTTACCATGGCACTGCAGGCGGGACTGTCTGCTGCTATTATCAATCCCAATGCCGAGAGCATGATGCAGGCCTACTATAGTTACTGTGCCTTGGCAGGCTTAGATGCCCACTGTCAGACCTATATTTCCATGTATGCAGCGGAGGCAGCGGCAAAAAAAGCAGAGAAAGAGGCAAGAAAAGCAGCGGGACTTCCCATGGAAAAAACAGAGAAACGTGCGGCAAAAGCAAATGCGGCAAATGGCAGTGGAAAAATGGAGGGAACTCCTCTGTTTGAGAGTGTGTTGCGAGGCTTGAGAGATAAGGCAGTACAGACGGTGGCAGAAAGCTTGCAGATGAGAGAACCCTTAGAGGTTATCAATGAGGAGCTGATTCCAGCTTTAAATGAGGTGGGAAAAGGCTTTGAGAACGGAAGTATCTTTCTTCCTCAGCTGCTGATGAGTGCGGAGGCAGCAAAGGCAGCCTTTGAGAAGGTGAGAGAGGCGATGGATGCACAGGGCGGCAGCACGGAAAAGAGAGGACGCATCATTCTTGCTACCGTGAAGGGCGACATTCATGATATTGGAAAGAACATTGTGAAGGTGCTGTTGGAAAATTATAGCTTTGATGTGATTGACTTAGGAAAAGATGTGCCACCGGAACTGGTTGTGGAGACAGCAATTCGGGAAAACATTCGTCTGGTGGGCTTGAGTGCGTTGATGACGACCACCGTGCCTAGTATGGAGGAGACCATACGACAGCTGCGTCAAAAAGCACCAGAGGTGAAAGTGATGGTGGGAGGAGCGGTACTCACAGAGGAGTATGCAAAAACCATAGGGGCAGACCAGTATTGCAAGGATGCGATGGCATCCGTGAAGTATGCACAGAGCGTGCTTTAAGGAAATTTCATAGGATGTAAGCCGATATCAGACAAAGGAGACGAAAGTGTAAGTTTGGGGATACAAAGGTTGGAGGAGGAGAATGATGGAAGAGCAAATGCAAAAAGAAGGCAAGCTACCAGAAATGGCAGCAATAGAAACGAAAGAGCCGGAAACAAAAGCGGCAGAAACAAAAGTAGCAGAGACAGGGGAGACAAAGAGCTTGAAGGGCAAGCCGGCGGAACTCATGGAACTTGCAAAGGGGGCACCGACTGCAGCAGCGTTTGGGCAGCAGATGCTCAAACAGGAAAATATTTATTCCAAGGGAAATGTGCTGATGGTAGGAAAGAGGATCCCGAAAAACAAGGGAGCCTATGAGATTGATGGGGTTATTTTGTACCATTCTTACTGTCTGGGAAATCATCCCTACCTGATTCAGGATGAGCAGGTGGAACTCACGAAAGATACGGTTTATCTCTGTGGGCAGAGCGATAAGGCGGAACAGACCATTTCCGGTTACACCATGTTGGAGATTGCCGGTATGTTATATTATAAATGCAAGTATCGGGGCGAACAGAAAATCGTGATCATGACCTGCTACGGCAAGCGGAAAAACGAGAATAAGGAGGATATGGCAGATTTGCTGCGGGAGGGACTGGAGACCTTTGGAATCAAGGCAGAGGTGGAGGTCTTTGCACAAAATACAGTGGTGATGGTGGAGTACTTCGGCAATGCCTATGCGAGTGATATCTCCTACTCTTCCTATATTTTTGCCAAGATTCAGGATAAAATGCTGCAAAAAATTGGAAAGCATCCTCTGGTATTGGAGATGGAGTCTTATCAGAGAGAAATCTCGGAGTACATTATGACTTCCGGCATCGAGGTGGCAAGATTCAACCACAGTGTAATCAAAAAGAGCCGCAACAAGGTGACGTGGGTGACGTTGGGGCTGAAGCTCTTAAGCTTTGCTCTGCTGGTGCTGGGGTTGGCTGTGTTGCTTGCTATGCTCTTTTTCTGATAAAATTGTGCAGACAAGCACAAAAATCATCCCTATATTTTCCGATGAAATTCCTTTATAATCATGTTATCAGTAAAAGTGCGGTGGGCTTTGGGTGAGCAAATGGGGGAAAGTGCACACCGTAGCGGTAGAAGGAGGAATTTCATGAGAAACGTAATCAATGTAAATCAAGGCTGGATGTTTATGCAAAAAGATGTGGGCTTGCCGACAGAAATGCCAAGTGACTGGCAGCCGGTGGACCTGCCTCACACTTGGAATGCGATTGACGGACAGGACGGAAATGGCAGCTATGACCGTGGAAATTATTGGTATGCCAGAACCTTTGAGACTCCCAAGCAGCCTTTGGCAGGCGGTAAAGTCTATGTTGAGGTGCTTGCGGCAGCCTTGCAGGCCAGTGTGTATGTAAATGGGACAAAAGTGACCTACCATGAAGGCGGTTTCTCCACGTTCCGTGCAGACATCACTGAACTTTGTAAATTAGAAGGTGAAAATCTTCTGGTGATAGAGTGCAGCAACGAGAAGAAGGACAATGTGTATCCACAGTCTGCGGATTTTACTTTCTACGGCGGTCTCTATCGAGGTGTGAATCTGATCAGTGTTCCGAACACCCACTTTGATTTGGATTACTACGGTGGACCGGGATTGCAGGTAACTCCGAAGCTGCGTGACTGCGGCGGAGCCTTGTTTGAGCTACAGTCTTATATCACAAATCCAGATGAGAACTTTACGGTGCTTTACAGTGTGAAAGATGCAGAGGGCAAGGAAGTGGCCAGTGCAGTTCGCCCAGCAGACCAGCCAGCAGGTGCACTTTTTGTTCCCAATGCACATAAGTGGGAGATTAACAGCCCTTACTTATACACGGTGACAGCCAAATTGCAGAGACGCAACGAAACCTACGATGAGGTAAGTGCTCGTGTTGGTGTGAGAACTTTCTCCTGTAGTCCAAGTGAAGGCTTCTTCCTGAATGGAAAACAGACTCCTCTGCGTGGTGTGAGTCGCCATCAGGATAAGCTATACAAAGGAAATGCTCTGAGCAAAGAAGACCATTATGAGGATGCTCGCATAATTAAGGAACTTGGAGCCAATACCATCCGTTTGGCTCATTATCAGCACTCACAGGATTTCTACGATGCCTGCGACGAGCTGGGCTTTGTGATCTGGGCGGAGATTCCTTTCATCAGCGTGATGAATCCAGACCCTGGTGCACATCAAAATTGTATCAGCCAGCTGAAGGAGTTAATTATTCAGAATTACAACCATCCTTCCATCTGTTTCTGGGGCATTTCCAATGAGATTTTGATTGGTGGAATCTCTGAGCAGTTGGTGGAGAACCACAAAGAGTTGAACGCATTGGCAAAGAAATTAGACCCCACCCGTCTGACTACCATTGCCCATGTTAGCATGACTCCGATTGAAGGACCGATGCATCACATCACCGATGTGGAGAGCTACAACCATTACTTTGGATGGTACGGTGGAAGAATGGAGGACAATGCACCTTGGATGGATAACTTCCACAAAGTACAGCCGGATATTTGTATCGGTATTTCCGAGTACGGTGCGGAGGGCATTCTCTCCTACCACAGTCCAAATCCAGCTTGCAAGGACTACAGTGAGGCATATCAGGCTTTGTATCATGAGTGTATGGCAAAGCTTTTGGATGAGAGACCATGGATTTGGTCCAGCCATGTTTGGAATATGTTTGATTTTGGTTGTGCAGCCCGTGATGAGGGCGGCGTTGCCGGACGTAACAATAAGGGACTTGTCACCATTGACCGCAAGGTGAAGAAGGACAGCTATTATCTGTACAAAGCATACTGGAATCCGGAGCCTATGGTGCATCTTTGCGGAAGTCGTTATGCACAGAGAGCTGGAGAGACTACGGAGATTCGCGTGTACTCCAATCAACCGACCGTTGCTCTGTATGTGGATGGAAAGAAAGTGGAAGAGAAGAGTGCCGATAAGGTGTTCGTATTCACGATTGCTTTGGAGAAAGGCTTCCATGTGATTGTAGCAGAAGCTGGAGACATAAAGGATAGCATGACGCTGGAGGGAGTGGAGAAGGAGCCTTCCATCTATGTGCTGCCGGAGGTGAATGAGAGAGCAGAGGGCGTTGCCAACTGGTTCAGCACCGTAGGAAGCATGGATTTGACCGCTCCGATGGAGTTCCCAGAGGATAGCTATAGCATCAAGGATACTTTGGAGGAACTGGCAAAGTCTCCGGAGGCTTTGGCGATTGCAGCAGAGGCAGTGAAGCTTATCATGAATATGAAGGTGGAGCCAGGCAACGGCATGTGGAATATGTTAAAAGGCATGACGATGGAATCGTTTGGAAGTATGGCAGGAGGAATGTTGCCGGAGGGCTTCGTGGAGAGTTTGAATGCCAAGCTGACTAAGATCAAAAAAGGATAATCGTTCAGGATGGTTGAAAGCAATCAAGACAGTTAATAACGATAGCTAATAGGTAAAAATAAGGTAGCCTTATTCGCAAGGGAGGTCCCCAAACGGATAGGGCTACTTTTTGTATGCAAACGGATAGGGTGTTAATGAGAAAAAATGTCAATGGAAAAAAGTTCCAATTTGTTGACATCAAGATAGGTGGGTGGTATAAATTTTATGCTAAGGTTAGTATAGACTAATACATGGAGGAACAGGTATGAAAAGAAAGTTGGTTCACAGGGCATCGGTCTGTGCACTGCTATCTGCAATGGTAGTTAGTCAGACAGGTGTTGCCTATGCAGCGGTGCCGACATCTCCTTCACAGGTGGGATGGCAGTACAGCGATCATGCATGGAGGTACTACAATGCAACCGGTATACAGACAGGTTGGCAGTATTTAAACTCCCATTGGTATTATCTGAGCCAAGAGGATGGAAAGATGCTGACAGGTTGGCAGTATATTGACGGTCATTGGTATTACCTGAATACGGCCAATGATGGAGTAGAAGGCCAGTTGCGTTCTGGATGGATGACAGATGCAGCAGGAAGACGCTATTTCTTAAGTACTGCACACGATGGCACATTTGGAAGAATGCTGACGGGGTGGCAGTGGATTGATGGCCATTGCTATTATTTTGTGGGCACAGAAGGTGCCGATCAGGGAAAAATGCTTACCAATGCTCTTTCACCGGACGGATTTTTGGTCAATGCAGATGGCCGCTGGGTGGAGGAAGACGGAAGTGTACATTTTGAGGCTAAAAAAGGCTATACTGGAGTAGAAGTGGTCGAGACTGTGACGACAGGAAATGCTTCAGGTAGAAGTAGCTCCAGAGGAAGCAGCGGTGGCAGCAGTTCTGGTGGAAACAGTGGTGGCGGCAGCAGTACAACACCAAGCACGACTCCGGAGGAGACAACTCCACAGGAG
>JAUNGR010000021.1:0-23563 GCA_030524485.1 bacterium
TTACACCAGTATAATACAGAATACGCTCTGTCAAAGTGGTCTTACCAGCATCGATGTGAGCCATGATTCCGATATTTCTGGTTCTCTCCAATGGATATTCTCTTCCAGCCAAGGGATTTTCCTCCTTACTCTATGCGAACATGATATTTGCACCGATACGCAGGCGGCCAAGCCGCTCGGCGTATACGGTTCACTGCAGTTTCGATTAGAATCTGTAATGTGCAAATGCCTTGTTTGCTTCTGCCATCTTATGCATGTCTTCTTTCTTCTTTACAGAAGCTCCTGTGTTGTTGGCAGCATCCATAATCTCATTTGCCAGTCTTTCTTCCTGAGTCTTCTCGCCTCTCTTGCGGGAATACAGAGTAATCCAGCGCAGAGCCAGAGCCTGTCTTCTTTCAGGCTTAACCTCGATCGGCACCTGATAGGTAGCACCACCGATACGTTTTGCCTTTACTTCCAGTACTGGCATAATGTTGTTCATTGCTTCTTCAAATACTTCCAGAGCCTCTTTGCCGGTCTTCTCTGCAACACGGTTGAATGCTCCGTATACAATCTTCTGTGCAACACCCTTCTTACCATCCAACATGATGTTGTTGATTAACTTGGTAACAACTTTGTTATTGTATAAAGGGTCTGCTAATACGTCTCTTTTTTGAGTATGTCCTTTACGTGGCACGTTACTTCCCTCCTTAATATGACTGTCAGTTCTGCATCGGCAAATCTGCCCTTGCAGATTGCTGCAGTTTTCATTAATTCATCGGTACTCACAACATTCTTTCTTTGCGTTCGTGCCCGAAAGATTCTATCTATTTCCTGCAACCCACAGGTTCAATATCATCATTCGGCACTCCAACAATTAAATGTGCGAATTACTTTTTAGCTTTCGGTCTCTTAGCACCATACTTGGAGCGAGCCTGCTTTCTGTTTGCAACGCCGGCTGTATCCAAAGTACCTCTAATGATATGATATCTGGTACCTGGAAGGTCCTTTACTCTTCCGCCACGGATCAGAACAACGCTATGCTCCTGAAGGTTATGACCTTCTCCTGGAATATAGCTGGTAACTTCAATACCGTTGGAAAGACGTACTCTGGCAATCTTTCTAAGAGCTGAGTTAGGCTTCTTCGGGGTAGCAGTCTTAACAGCGGTACAAACGCCTCTCTTCTGAGGAGAAGTTGTATTGGTTGCTTTCTTCTGTAAAGAGTTGTATCCTCTTAACAGAGCCGGTGCGGTTGCTTTCTTCTCTGCAGACTGTCTTCCCTTTCTTACTAACTGATTAAATGTTGGCATGGGTTTCACCTCCTGTGATATTGTCTGTGGTTGCTGTATGTCAGCTTCATGTATGGGTGCATAGTGCACCTGCCATACGTGCTATCCTATTATAAACATTCCATTTTAGGCTGTCAAGCGGTTTTTTTTGATTTTCTGAAAACAAAGTGGATACGTACACCTCAACCTTTGCCACTTCCTCCTTCTTCGAGAAACTTGCTCCGCCAACTTCTTGACAAAGCTTTGGACAGTGACTATACTGTAGGTGACACGCTGGGGGAGCAACCAGAATCCAAAATGGATTTTTGCTGAGATGGAATTCGTTCCGGACCCTTACCACTTGAACCAGATAATGCTGGCGTAAGGAAGCAACAACACCCCCTCCCCGTGTACATTTTTAGACTGGGAGGTATTTTTATGTTCACAGCACTTCACAATTTTCTTGTCACTGCAGATGGAGGATTGACTCCAGCAGGCTATCTGCTCTGTCTAGCCATCGTTCTCCTCTGCCTCATCGCCGTTGGATTTTTTCATACCAACACGCAAAACAAAAGACTGTCCACCAAACAGCTTACTTGGTGTGCCGCTGCGTTGGCTCTCGCCTTCCTCAGCTCCTACATCAAGTTCTTTGACCTACCCTTTGGCGGTTCCGTCACCTTTTTCAGTATGTTGTTCATCTGTCTGATCGGGTATTGGTTCGGTCTTAAGGTTGGACTCATCACCGGACTGGCATATGGCATCTTGCAGTTTCTGCAGGGTCCCTACGTACTGAGCTTCTTTCAGGTTTGCTGCGATTACTTTTTTGCCTTTGCGGCACTGGGACTTTCCGGTGTTTTCTCCAAGTCCAAAAACGGACTCATAAAAGGCTATCTTTTGGGTATCCTAATGCGTGGATTCTTCCACTCCCTCGGCGGGTATCTTTATTGGATGGACTATATGCCGGAGAACTTTCCACAAAGTCTGACTGCCATCTACCCCATTGTGTACAACTACTCCTACATACTTGCGGAGGGAATTGTCACACTTGTGGTCATCAGTCTGCCTCCTGTCAAGAAGGCTCTGGTACAGCTCAAGAAAAATGCCATTGCATAAAGGCAAAGCTTATTGTAAGATAGAAGAAAAAGGCGGTGTTTTCCTATGATTTATCCAACTATCATTGCAGCTCTCACGGCCTTCGACCAGCTCATCAAGCAAAAAATCGAGCAGGATACGGAGGGCAGCTATCCACGGGAGCTGAATCAAACAAACGGTAAGATTTATCTCTACCGCAACCATAACTCCGGCTTTTCCTTCGGATTCTTGAAAGAATATCCGGAAATCATCCGTGCCATTCCTCTGGTGAGTGTGTCTGCCATCGGCGGCGTTCTCGCTTTTCTGCTGCCCCGCAAGGGTTATCACCTACACAAACTTGCCTTGAGTCTGGTGCTGGCAGGAGGAATCAGCAACCTATATGACAGGCTCTGCCGTGGCTACGTTGTGGACTACTTCTCCATCCGCTGGAAACAGCTGGAAAAAGTGGTCTTAAACCTCGGAGATGTCTTTATTTTTTCCGGTGCCATTCTGTATGTTAAGGCGGAACTTCTTTCTTATTTAAAAGAGGTCTGTGCTTCCTCTTCCAAGCGAGTACGAGTGCCCCAAAAGTTGGGGAAGCCCTCCTCCACAAACAAAGACTGATTTTTCAAAAACGGACACATATCGGACAGGCTCTCCCGCATACTTTGCAAAAAAGATGCGGGAGTTCTTTTATGCCCTCTCTCTGTTCGGAAAGCATTCTCTCGGAAGACTATGCCGATTTTATTCTTCCCTATGGCGGAATCCGCCAACCCATTCTAGAGCAATATCCCCAAAACTGCGTCCTATTTCCTTCACCGGAATTCTTTCTTCTCTATGAACCCATAGAAGAGCGCCGTCTCTCCCCCAAACAGGCCTATTCCTACTTCTCCATTCCCAAACTATATGCACCGATTGATTCCACCAGCATGGAACGTTCTGGCATCCCTGCCGTGCAAAGCAATCCCCTGCTGAATCTTGATGGAAGAGGTGTTCTGATTGGTTTTATGGACTCCGGCATCGACTGGCAGAGTCCTGCCTTTCTCGGCGAGGACGGGCAGACAAGGATTCTTAGAATCTGGGACCAAAGCCTAACGGCAAAGGAAGGCGATGACTTCTCTTCCCCTGCCTCCTATCCCTATGGACTGGAATTCACCAAAGAACAAATCGATGCGGCTCTTGACGGCAGCCTCCCTCCCCTCCCCACCACAGACGAGAGCGGGCATGGAAGTTTTGCGGCTGGAATTGCAGCCGGAGGCCGTTTTCCCAACTCCTCCTTCACCGGAGCTGCCCCCAACGCTTTCCTTGCTATGGTAAAACTCAAACCTGCGAAGTCCTATCTTCGCACCTTTTTTGGGGTTCCGGAGTCCGCTATCGCCTATCAAGAGAATGACCTTCTGACAGCTGCCATTTATCTGACAGAACTGGCCAGAAGGGAAAATCTTCCCCTCATTCTCTGTGTCACCACCGGCACAACCAGCGGCAGCCACGATGGCACCTCTCCCCTCGGACACATTCTTTCTCAGATTGCCGTGCAAATTGGCTGTGCCGTCGTGATTGCTGCTGGAAACGAAGGGGGAGAAGAGCACCATTATTTTGGACAGCTCGACCAAGCCAATCCAGAGGAAAGCGTAAGTCTACGGGTGGGGGAGGGGGAAAACGGCTTCACCCTAGAACTATGGGCTAACCTGCCAGAACGCTACTCCATCCGTTTTACCAGCCCCTCCGGTGAGGTTCTTCCGGAAATATCCGTATCCTACGGCGAGGAGGAGCGTTTGGGCTTTCGGCTCGACCCCACTCTCATCTACGTCTCTTACCACGAAGCCGAAGTCGGCAGCGGCGACCAGTTGATTTTGATGCGTTTTCTCAATCCCACCCCTGGCATCTGGCGGATTCAAGTACGCAATACCTTTTTTCTCGGCGGAAATTATCACATCTGGCTGCCCATCAAGGGTTTTGTCAAGGAGGATACCGTCTTTCTGCGTCCCAATCCCGATGTCACTCTCACAGAACCGGCCAATGCCTCCTCCCCCATCACCGTCTCCACCTACAACCACTATAACAACAGCATCTATATCCATTCTGGCAGAGGTTATACCAGAGACGGACGCATCAAACCCGACCTCTCTGCCCCAGGGGTAGATGTGTTTGGCCCTAACACCGGCCAAACACTACGCTTCACAAGAAAAACTGGTTCCTGCATTGCGGCGGCTCACACGGCCGGAGCTGCCGCCTGCCTGATGCAATGGGGCTTATATCACAGAAACAGTCCCAGCATGAACTCCACCATCATCAAATCCATGTTGATTCGAGGAGCCGAACGCAGCCCCGCCTACTCCTACCCCAATCGAGAATTTGGCTACGGTACCCTCAATCTCTATCAGTCCCTCACTCTTTGACTTCTATAGCAGCAACGAGGATTTTTTCAATTTTTATGTGACACGGATTGTTTTTTTTCGTCTTGTGTATTATACTGTAAGCAGCCACTTTTTGCAAAAATGAGCGGAGTGTTTGCACTCATTTCCATTTCGGTACAAAAAGGTACCAAGGAGGGATCTTATGTTTCAAATTCAAAATTTTTTAGACAATGACGATGTGCGTATCGTGGAAGAGGCAGGCTGCTTCAAGATTGCGGAATACCAAAGAGATTTAAGCTGCTCTCCACAGGATGCACAGCTCAAATATTTTATGGCCTCCATGCGTGTGAGAAAAAAACAGCTCTATATCGACCTATCTCAGAACCAAAGCGGAGTCATCATACAGCCCGGTGCCATGCAGTGGATGATAGGAGAGGTGCAACAGACTACAGGTTTGAAGGGAGTCGGAGACGCTGTAGGAAAATTTTTCTCCTCCAAGGTGACCGGTGAAAGCACCATCAAACCGGAGTATAAGGGTAAGGGCATCTTGGTGACAGAACCCACCTATCTGCACTATCTCATTGAGAAGGTGGAAGACTGGGGCGGTGGCATCGTGATGCAGGATGGACTTTTCGCTGCCTGCGATGGCAGTGTGAGACTCAAAACAGTGGCTCGCACCACTCTCTCCAGCACCGTGGCCGGAGGAGAGGGACTCTTTAACCTCTGTGCCACAGGCTCCGGTCATGTGGTCTTTGAATCCAAAGTGCCCAGAGAGGAACTCATCCTGCTGCAGTTGGACAATGACATCGTGAAAATTGACGGTTCCTATGCGATTGCTTGGACTTCCTCCCTGCAGTTTACCGTGGAGCGCAGCGGCAAAACACTGCTCGGAAGTGCAGCTTCCGGCGAAGGTCTAGTCAATGTCTATAAGGGCAGTGGAAAGATTCTTATGATGCCGCAAGTATAATATTTTTTCTTTTTACGTTACATTTATTATATCATGAGAAACTTTCGAAGTCAAGTTGTATATGAAGAAAAACACATTCACCTTCCCCCTTTCGGATTGGAACTGTGAATGTGTTTTTTACTCTGAAAGTGCTTCCAAGCAGCTGGGCAGACTAGATGCTCGCATCCAAGGATGCACAGATATTTGACAGCCAAGCCTGTATGAATACAGGCGGCGATTGCGTTGCCGAGCACCAGTGATGCCCGTTTGATTTCCTTTTTATGCTCTCATCTCAATCAAAGGACCACCTTTTTTGTCCAGATAGGCCTTCGTGATGGTCACACTGCCAATATTGGAATCCTTTGGAATCTCATACATGATATCTAACATATATTCTTCCAGAATCGCCCGCAACGCTCTGGCTCCCGTCTCTTTCTTCAGGGCTTCCTCTGCGATTCTCTCCAGTGCCTCATCGTCAAAGCGAAGCTTCACCTCGTCCAATTCCAGCAACTTCTCATACTGGCGAATGATGGCATTCTTTGGCTCCTTGAGAATGCGAACCAAAAATTCTTTGTTCAAGCCCTGCAAGGTGACAATCACCGGCAAACGTCCCAAAAACTCTGGAATCATCCCAAATTTTCTCAAATCCTCATTTGTCACCTTCTGCAGCAGAGTGGGATCCTTGTCGAAGCTATCCTTTAAATCTGCCCCAAAACCAATGGAGGAACGCTTTGACAACCTCTCCTTGATGATGTCATCCAAATCTGGAAAGGCTCCGCCACAAATAAAAAGAATGTTATCGGTACACACCGTTGTCAGAGGAGTCATGGCATTTTTTTGTCCACCTCCCACCGGAACGTCCACACGGCTGCCCTCCAGAAGCTTTAAAAGTTCCTGCTGCACCGCCTCACCGCTCACATCACGGGTGTTCATATTCTTTTTCTTTGCAATCTTATCAATCTCATCGATGAAAATGATGCCATGCTCCGCTCTCTCCACATCATTGTCTGCCGCCGCGAGTAGCTTGGAAACCACGCTCTCAATATCGTCTCCGATATATCCGGCCTCCGTCAGGGATGTGGCATCTGCGATTGCTAGGGGCACATCCAACAACTTTGCCAAGGTCTTTACCAGATAGGTCTTGCCGCTTCCTGTCGGTCCTATCATCAAGATGTTGGATTTCTCAATCACAACATCCCTATCCCCTCTCTCTGTGACAAATACTCTTTTATAATGGTTGTAGACCGCCACCGATATCACTCTTTTTGCCTGCTCCTGTCCAACCACATATTCATCCAGCTTTGCCTTGATTTGATGAGGAGCCGGAATGTCCTTCAAATCGAAGCTCGGCTCCTCTTTCTTTTCTTTTTTCTTTTTCACTTGCTGGCTTTTGGGAATGGCTCCCATATTCGGCAGGTTTAACATGAAGGGCGGCATTCCGTCCATCTTGCTAAGGTCTAGGCTGCTCGGATCCAGCTTGCTCAAATCCACATTGCCCCAGCCGCTTCCCATCACCGAATCAAAGGCCTTCTGCATACAGTCATGGCAAATTTCCATCCCACCTGGCATAGAAATCATCGGTCCTGCTACGCTCTCTGGGCGGCGACACATATAGCAAACCTTCTCGTACTCCTCGTTTTTCTTTTCTGTGTCACTGCTGGAACCTATCTTATCTATCTTATTCTTGTCTGTCTTATCTCTATCTTCCAACTTCATTCTCCTTCTATCGCAACAATCTTCGCAATCCTATTATCTTTGGTAACTTACTCTTAGATATCTGTACATTGCCTTGATTATAAGCGATTTTATGGAAAGTTGCAAGCGATATCACTTACTGTTGCTTCTGGGTCTGGTTTTGCAGCTCCTGTGCCTGTGTGCGGTATCCCAGTTTTACACTCACGGTCGTTTCCTGATACTCACCATCTACCAGTCTTTGTACGGTCAAATCTACCGTTGTATTGCCCTTAAAGTAAGTCAGCATTTCCTGAAGGTCAGACATGCTCTTTACTGTGGTTCCATCAATCTTTGTGATAATGTCCTTTTCCTTTAAGTCTGAACTTTCCGCTGCTCCACCTTCCAAAATCTTATAGACATAAACTCCTCTCGGCATACCGAAGGCCTGAGACATCTCCTGTGTGATATTTTGTCCCTGAATGCCCAAATAAGCCTGTTCGTCCTCCGCCACTTCGATTCGAGTCTGACGATTCATCAAGTCCCCAATGATTTCCTCTGCGTAAGTGATCGGGATGGCATAACCCACGCCCTCCACATCTGTGGATGCATACTTCGCTGCATTGATTCCTATCACCTCGCCCTTCATATTTAAAAGTGCACCGCCACTGTTTCCCGGATTGATGGCCGCATCCACCTGAATCATGTTTCTGGTGCTTATCTGCCCTGAGGAAGCATCACGGGTGGAAACCTCACGGTTTACTGCACTGACATAGCCCACGGTTGTGGATTGTCCATATCCCAATGCATTTCCAATGGCAATCACACCCTGTCCAGGCTCTAGGGAATCCGAATCTCCGACCGTTGCAACCGAAATCTCAGCAAAGGTACTTTCCGGAATATCCTTCTTTTGGATGGCTACAATCGCCAAATCAGACTCCTCATCCGTTCCTTTGATGGCTGCATCCACGGTGCTATTGTCAATGAAGGTTACTTTCAATTCAGTGGCATCCTCCACCACATGATTGTTGGTCACAATCAACAGCTCGGAGTCATTCTGCCCGATAATAATACCAGAGCCACTGGACTCTCCCTCGTACTGGTTGGTACCATACAACCAACTATTGCTCTGGAACACCTGCTTGTTGGTGATGGCCACCACCGAAGGCATCGCTTGTTTCACGATTGCGGACACATCCAGATTGCTTGCCACCGAAACCACGCCAGAATCTGCGGTACCTGTAACCGAAGAGGAATCCACTGCTGTCTGGCTCTGTCTTACCATAGGATAAATAATGCCTGCCAATTTACCGCTTGCCAGATTCACTCCGAACATGGAAACACCCGCAACGCTTCCAAACAAAACGGCTGCCGCTGTGATACCGGCAATCTTTCTTCCCACAGAGGACTTCTTTCTGCGAATGCGTCTCGGTTCCTCTGGAATGTAGCTGCGATTCGGAGCAAATCTTCTTTCCCCCTGTGTCTCCTGAGCCGACGAAGCCGCCTGCTCCTTTTGCCCATCCAAGGTCTTGCTGTCTGCTCTCTCGCTCGTCTCTTCCGTCGCTGTGCTCTCTGTGGTCACACCTACGGCTGCAGCCGTTGCACCCTCTGTGCTTGCTGCTCCTTCTACTGCTTCTGCTTCTGTTCTCTGCTGCTCCTCTATTCTATCGGTTTCCTTCTTATTTTGGGAGGCTTCCGTTTTTTCCATCTCATTTTTTTCTTTCTCATTCCAAATATCATCTTCGTACATATGAAAAACCCCTTTCTTTCACCTGCTTTGATACTATTATTTTAAAAAAGCTGCTCTTACTTGCTGCTCTGTTTATCCTTTACGTGTCTTATACTAGCAACGAATTGTGTTGGATTTGTGAAAAAAAGATTGGAAATTTGTGAAAAAAACAAATTTCCAATCCTTTTTCTATTTACCTTATGCTTTTTTTGGGATTTTATGAACCTTATCTTCTATTTAAGGATTGACCGGAGAAGGTGCCGTATGGGAACTTCCCTGTGTCTCTGCACTCGTCTGTCCCACAATCACCGTATCTTCCTCATCGGTGGTCGGTCTTCCCGGTGCATTGGTCGTGGTCTCTCTAGGAGCTGCCGCTGTGGTTTCTGAGTAGATGATAGTTGGCTCTGAGCTTGCCGTGCTACTGCCTGCCTCAGAAGGCGATTTATCTGTGATAATCACAGTGCTGCCGCCATTTCCGGTATTTCCGGACGGAGTGAGGTTCGGTGCGGAAGAACTTTCCTGTTCCCCAGATTCTCCGGAAGCTTCGCTTGCGTTGGTCGCATTCGTTCCAGACTCATGGCTCTCCGAGGTCTGTCTATTGGGATTGGCCGGTGAGATGCCTCCTGCCTCCGAGGAATCCATGGTGCTCTGACCTGCCGAGTTCGGGGACTGCTGTTCTGTCGCTATCGGTCTGCCATTTTCATCCGTCACCTGCTCCGGTCTCCTACCCTCCGTGCTCTCCCTTGATACATCCTCAGACTCATCGCTGCTCTCTCGGCTCTCATTGTCCTCCGTTGCCTTGGTGCTCTCCGTTGCCTTGGTGGTGGCTTTGGTGGACGCAGCTTTTGTCGAACTGCTGCTGGAACCATCATGAATCACCACACTTCCCGCATTCTTCCCAGGGGTCTTAAAACCGCTGACCGAAGCGATATGCTCGCTGATTTTCTTTAGGGTAGAAGTTGGCTGATAATTCTCATTTTCAAACATAGCCTTATGCAGCTCCACCACATTGCTCTCCAAAGTCTGGGGAACCACATAGTCTCCTCCATTCAGACGCATCTCTCCTCGAGCCATGGGGAATCCGAGGGATTCGCCCAGATAGAATTTTGAAACATTTTCAATCAAAGGAAGAATATCATCCCAGTCCAAGCTGGTTGAGGTCTCCGAAAGCATCACACCGGCAAGCTCGTTTAGCTTCACCAGATTGGCTTTCTTTGCCTTCTCAAAGGCCGCCTTCACGACAATCTTCTGCCTCTCTGTACGCACATAGTCCGAATCCATCAAACGCAGACGGCCGTAAGCCACCGCCTGTACACCATCCATATGGGTCACGCCAGTCTTAGAAATCTGATGAGACCCCACACCGGTTGCTTTCACCGTCTCTGTGATAAAGGCATTCAGATAACGCAGCTCTTTGGAATTCACCTCAATGTCCACACCGCCTAAAATGTTGATGCCGTCAATCACCGCTTTCCAGTTGAAGGTAACATAATCCTCTATGTTCAAATCCAAGTTTTTATTAAGAGCCTTCACCGCCTGCGTCGGTCCTCCATCAAAGTAGGCTTGGTTAATCTTTCGATAGGTATTTTTATCGTTGATATTGAGATAGGTATCTCGAAATACCGATACCAGCTGAATCTCTCCAGTTCCCATGTTGATGTTACAAATCATAATAACATCCGAATGCGTTCCCTTCTCCAGCTGCTTGTTGTCTCTGGCATCCACACCAAACACGGCTATGGTCTTATAGCCCTCCATCACCTCTTTTTGTTCTGGTGTCAGTTCCAGATTGACAATGTCCTCCGGCTTCCAATCTTCCACCCTCTGCACCTGATTGAACTTTGAGCGAACATAGACATATCCGGCAATTCCTAACAAGATAAGCAGTTCCAAAATAATAATCACAATTCGGAACATCAGTCTCTTCTTGGATTTCGGCTTTTTTTTCTTGCCCTTCGTTGTCACTGTCTCCTTTGTGCTGCCTGTCGCAGCCTCTTTCTGCTTACTTGCCTGAGAGCGGCTTCTTCCCCGACTCCTTCTCTCTCTCATCCGTGAAACTTCATCCTCAAATTCGTCACTCTTTCCCATGCGTAAACCTCATCCTTTATTCCAATTCTCACTCTTGGTAGCCGACTTTCCTCTATACGATGGCGATTCGCCAAAGGTGAATCTGCTCCGTTTAGTATGCATTTTTATTGATAAATCCCTTAAACACCGTCAGGAACATAATTTTAAAATCCAAAGCTAGAGTCCAATTTTCGATATAATACAAATCGTGCTCGATTCGCTTGGTGATGGATGTGTCTCCCCGATATCCATTCACCTGTGCCCAGCCAGTCAATCCCGGTCTTACCTGATGTTTTACCATGTAACGGGGAATTTCTTCTTTAAAACGTTCCACAAAAAACGGTCTTTCTGGTCTTGGTCCCACCAGACTCATATTTCCGATCAAAATATTATAAAACTGCGGCAGCTCGTCAATGCTGGTTTTCCGGATAAAACGCCCAACGGAAGTGACCCGAGGATCATGCGGCGTTGTCCACTTATTTTTCTCGGAAGAAGGAGCCTGTACCTCCATAGAACGAAATTTATACATCTTAAAGGGCATATTATGCAGCCCGATGCGCTCTTGGCTGTAGATAATCGGCCCTGGTGAAGTCAACTTAATTAAAATAGCCACCAACAACATAACCGGCGAAAACAGCAGCAGTCCCACCAAGGCTCCCACAATATCAACGGCTCGCTTTATACTCGCATTGAAGGGAGAACTGAGCGGAACATGTCGAATGTTAATGACAGGAAGTCCCTCCAAATCCTCCATGTAGGGTCTGGTCGGTATCACGTTGTTATAATCGGGAATGAACTTCGTATGCACGCCGGACTTCTCACAGGCTGCCACAATCTGCTCCAACTTTCCATATTCATGAAGGCTTAGGGTAATGGCAATCTCATCCAAAAGGTTCATGGAAAGAATCTGCTTCAACGCGTTGGTCGTTCCCACCACCTTTACACCCTTATATTCTCTCTGTTTTTCCACATGGTCATCCAAAATCCC
The DNA here is from genome assembly GCA_030524485.1 of bacterium. Lineage (GTDB taxonomy): Bacteria > Bacillota > Clostridia > Lachnospirales > Lachnospiraceae > CAJMNU01. The sequence continues at coordinate 12,077 of JAUNGR010000021.1, forward strand.
GTAGACTCGATAGCCCCACTGCGGATTCTGACGGATTCGATCAATGAAGCCCTCCGCTGCACGGCTATAACCAATCAACAAGATATGCTTCTGGTTGTAGCCCCTTGAGCGCATGGAATGCAAGAACCACCGTATCAGCCCTCTCTCCAACAGCTGTAAGAAGATATTTAAAATCAAAAATATCACCAGCATGATTCGAGAGTAGTAGCGGAAGTAAGGATTCTCCGCCACCATAAACAGGACGGAGTTCAGCATCAAAAATCCCAAAATATTGGCCTGACAGATGTTAGAAAATTCCGAGCGGCGTGACTGTATTCTTTTTGGAGTGTACAGTCTAAATATGGTATACAAAAGAAGATATACCGGCACTAAGACCAGTACGGTCGGCACATAAGCAGACAGAGTCAGATAACCTCCATCCACTCGAAATAGACCACTATAAAATCTGAGATACCAAGCCAACAAAAAGGAAATGGTTGTGACAGCTGCGTCCAGCACCACATGGAGCTTGTTAAATTTTGTCTGATTATCTTTTATCATAAGCTCTGCCCCTTTTTCAGTGTCATTATTATAACGCAAAGCCTCCCATTATTCCATTAAAATATTCTTAATATTTTTCCAAAAAAAGTCTCGATTTTTCAAGGCTTCTTGCTGCATTTGTTACAAAATTGTGACAAATGCCTTCACATTCCCCTCTCATTTTTCTTTTGGCTTCCTGACATATGCCTTTTTACAAACTCCCACACATAGATACAGGTGCCTGCAAAGAGTTCAAACTCGATTTTGACGTAGTTCCAAAAATGTTCGGGCCGATACGGAACCTTCCTGCATTTTTTTGCAGTTCGCAGTCCCTCTACAATTCCTTCTACATATTCTTTTCCAAAGCCCTTCTTCACAAAAAACAGGTACTTGATTCCCATTCCCAAAAGCAGCCCCAAAAGATTTAATAGAAGCTGTGCCAAGGGCATATTTTTGTAGTTGAGATAAATGCTATTTCTCGCCGCAAGCCTCACCTTAAAAGCATTATATTTGGAGCCGCTGGTGCCGCTTCCCACATGATAAACCACAGCATCTGGACAGTATACAATATCATATCCAGCTATCTTGGCACGATAGCCCACATCCATATCCTCCAAATAGGCAAAGTGCAGCTCATCAAACAGACCAATCTCCTCAAACACTTTTTTCCGATAAATCGCAGCACCGGCACAGGCGGAAAAGACCCGACAGGCACGGGTGTAAGAAGTGGAAGGCTGTCCCACTCCCCTCTGCACCGCCCAGCCAAGCAGCGTGTAGAGGTCTCCGGCATCGTCCATCCGCTCTCTATGATGCAGCTGTATCATCTTGCTGCTGACCGCAAAAATCTTTGGGGAGCGTTGAATGGCAGCAAGCATCTTTTCCACATATCTTGCATCAGCTTCGATATCATTGTTCAAAAGAATCACAAAAGGAGTTTTCGCCTCCCGAATGCCCACATTCACTGCACCAGAAAAACCTGTGTTTTGCTCCAGAAAAATGCTGGGAATCTCTCTTTCCTTCAACCACTCCACACTGCCATCTGTGGAACCATTGTCCACCACCAAGACGCTAAAATCCCTGCTTGTCTGTTTCTTTAGGGAGGCAAAACACATCTCCATAAACGAAAGACCATTGTAATTCGGAATGACAATGGTAACCTGTTTTTCCCTTTCCTCTCTCTTATCCATCACCCAGCTCCCTTCTATCCTTTGTCCTGCTCTTCTCTTTCCCTACTCTTTCATCAATTTTTGAATCTCTGGGTCCAAGCGGTAGGGTTCTCCTATGCCTTCCTTCTTCAAATCCCGCAGGGCAAAATTTGACTTACGCAAAGTTAAATTTGGATTGTAGCAGGGGTCTCCATTCTTTAGGATCTCCGGCCAGCGTTTTGCAAAGATTGCCACTTCACGGTTGAATCTTGCCACCTTCTCCGGCGTGTCCTCCAAGCCTCGGGACTTAGACTCATAATGATATAAGAGTGCATAGGGATTGTACACAATCCGTTTTCCCAAAGCTCCTATCTTCATACACAAATCAATGTCATTAAAAGCCACCGCCAATTCTTCGCTGAAACCTCCCACCTGCTCAAAAATGCTCTTTTTGGTCATCAGGCAGGCTGCCGTCACCGCACTGTAATCCTGCGTACACATCGCTCTATGGAAGTAACTATTTTCTGCCTTATGCAAGCCAATAAAGGTATGACCAGCGATGCCTCCAAATCCCACCACCACGCCTGCATGTTGAATGGTGTCATCCTGATAAAGCAGTCTTGCCCCGACCGCTCCCACATCCTCCCGCTGGCACAGTCCTAGCATCTCTTCTATGCAATTTTCTGCGATGATCTCCGTATCGTTGTTTAAAAACAGTAGATACTCCCCATCTGCGAAAGAAACACCGAAATTATTGATGGCAGAATAGTTAAACTCCCTCTCCCAGACCACCACCTTTATCTTATCGGGATACTCGCTTTGTATCTTCTTATAATAAGAGAAGGTGGCCTCCTCTGTGCTGTTGTTCTCCACAATCACAAACTGCAAATTTTTATAGCTTGCTTTCTCCAAAAGCGGTCTCAAACAGGTATCCAAATCTTTGCTGTGGTCCTTATTGGGGATAATCACGGACACCAAAGGTTGCCCCATAATCCGATAGGTGCTGTGATAGATGCCATAATCCACCCCTTTTTCCACCTTCTCGGCCGCAATCCCCACTCTCTCATAGTGTGCCATAATTGCCCTTGCTCCGGCCTCGAAGGCATACATCTTACTCTCCGGATTGCTTGCCGTAGAATTTTGATGACAACGCCAGTGATACAAAACCTTGGGGATGTGATGAATCTTTCTCGCCGCCTCGGTGCAGCGGAAAATAAAATCATAGTCCTGTGCACCGTCAAATTCAGCCCGCAAGCCACCAATCGCATCCACCAAATCGTGGTTAACCACAAAAAGATGACAGATATAATTTACACTGCACAGCAAATCCGGATTAAAGTCTGGCTTAAAGTGAGGGTCAAAAAGGGAGCCTCCATCCATATCCAGCTTATCCTCGTCCGAATATAGCACATCGTATTCGGGGTCTTCGTTTAGAGCCTTCACACATTCAAACAGTGCGTGCGGTGGCAGCGTGTCGTCATGGTCTGCCAGCACAATATAATCTCCAGTTGCCATCTCCAAGGCCGCATTGGTGTTGCCTGCGATTCCCTTATTTTCCCCCAGAATGCTGTAACGCACCCTAGCGTCTTTCTGGGCATACTTTTTTAGGATTCTCTCCACACTCTCCCCCTTGGGGCTACCATCCGCAATGCAAATCTCAAACTTACTGTAGGTCTGGCTCAGAATGGAATTCAACATTTCTTTTAAATAGCGTTCTGGAGTCTTATAGGTTGGTATGACAATGGAAAGCTTGGGTTCATAGTCAAAGTGTGTACTTTTCTGCTTTTCCAACTCCTCCTCGGTCGGTTTGGTGAGTTCGTACCACTCTGCATAGTCGTAATCGTTGTCTATGCCCTGTAACTTATGTTTGGATTTTTTGAGCAGAGCAGACAGACCATTCTCCTTATAAAAATCCCAAGCCACATGAACCGTCTCCATATTCATCAAATCCAAAATCTTCTGCATCCTCTTATGCGCCACACTGCTGCGCTTTGCAATCAGAGCTTCGTTGTACTTGATACGCACCTGTCTCTTATCACAGGCAATGATCAGATAATAGTTCTTTCCCCTCTCATAAGGAAATTGGATGTCAAAACCGAAATCTCGATTGTAGGTCTTTTTAAAATAAATCTGACTGACATCGTCCCTACGGGTGGAGACATAACGAAATGGTATTTTTTTCTTGTTCTCATCCAAGACCAAAAACATGGCCAGAGACTTTGGAGTTTTGCCAATCACCCATCCGTTGAGCTGAATGGTATTTTCTCGGATACGCACCACATCTACATTATACTTCATCTGTCGGTGACTCTCCTTTCTTTTTATCCTGCAAAGCATCCCCAAAATTCAAGCGTTCCTCTTCCACCACCAAAGGTCTCTTCATCACACGGGCATTGATGCTCATAATGTACTCTCCCAACAGTCCAATAAAGAAGATTTGTACGGAACCTAAAAAGCACATCCCTATCAACACAGGTGCCATACCTGCCGGAAAGCGGTCCCAGTAAATCAGCTTCATCACCAAATAGACCAATCCCACCAGCATACTGATGACCGAACATGCACTTCCAAATAGGGTAGCAAGACGCAGCCCTGCCTTCGTGTAGGAAGTGACCGAAAGCATCGCCGCATCAAACAGAGTAAAGAAGTTATTTTTGGTCTTTCCGGCACGGCGTTTGGGCTGCTCATAGGGGATCTCCTTCCTCCGATAGCCCAGCTCCGCCACAATTCCCCTCAAAAACGGGGTAGGGTCGTCCAACTTACGCAAAATCTCGATAAAATCTCTGTCGTACAGACCGGAACCTGTGAAATGCTCAATCTGCTCTACGTTGGAAAGCTTTTTGATTATTCGGTAATAGCAGGTTCGCAGTGCATACATCAGTTTATTTTCCTGACTGCTGGTCTTAATGCCAATCACGATTTTATAGCCCTTCTCCCACTCATGAACATAAGTAGGAATCAATTCCACAGGGTCTTGGAAGTCACACACCATGCAAATCACACAGTCTCCGGTGGTCTGCAGCATTCCATAGTACGGAGAGTTAAACTGTCCGAAGTTTTTCGCGTTAAAAATTGCCCGTACCTTCGGGTTGGAAGCGCATAAGCCTCTCAAAAGCTCCCTCGTATGGTCTTTGGAATCGTTGTCAATAAACAAGAGTTCATAATCATACTGGGGAAGTTCCCTTGTGATGATATCAATTACCGCCTCGCTGATTGGAAGCACATTCTCTTCCTCATTGTAACAAGGAATCATAACACTGATTTTTTTCATTTCCTGTTTTCTCTTTCTCTTTTCTCTTATGCTTCGTTCCATCCCGCTGCCTCTAATTCCAGACGCACACCCTCCTCGAAGGAGTGCTCTGGAACCCAGCCGGTGACTCGACTTATCTTTGAGATATCCGGCATCAAATTCACCGGACCTTCTGCGTTGGAGCTTCTCGTCCCATACCGAAAGCTTCCCCTTTTCGGGCTTATCTCATACATGGTCTCTATAAAACGGCGCAGCGGTTGGGTCGTTTTTTGATCTGCCGCTACGTTATAGCAACAGCCATACTCTGCCAACATTTTGTCACAGCAAAGCAAAGCTGTCAATGCCTTTGCCGCATCGTCAATATAAAGAAAGTTCCAAAACTGCTGACACTCACTCAAATCCAGACAACCGCCCTCCGTGAAGGTTCTCAGACAGCTCTCCACCAAGGTCCACGGATGGTCTCCTCTTCCATACACGCTGAAGATGCGGGCGTGCACAAAATCCATGCCGTTTTCCCTGCAAAACTTCTCTCCCAGCCTTCCGACTTCCAGTTTGATTCTCCCGTATTCCGTGAGCGGACGGCACTCGCTCTCCTCCGTCATCAACTCCGTATGTCTCCCATATTCTGCCTGTGAACCGGCAAATAGAAACCGCCGACAGCCCAACTGCTTCGCCGCAAGCAAAGCCTTTTTAGAATACAGGAGATTGCTCTGCTGTAACTCTGTCTTAGTTCGGTTGCTGCTTCCGGAGCCAGCCCAGCCCAGATGTGCAAAGGCATCCACAGGCTCAGACAAACGCTCAGGGAGGTCTTGGATATCCTCCAGACTTCCCTCCAGCACCTTCACTCCCGCCAAAGCCCGAAGGGAGGCCGCTCCCTGTGAGGATGGGCGCACCAGTGCAAAGACCTCTGCCCCTCTTTTTATCAATTCTTTTGTCAGAGCGAGACCGATAAAACTGGTCGCACCCGTCATCACAATTCGCATGTTTCTGCCCCCTTTTGCCTACTCTTTGTTTCTATCCTGTCCGGACACAGACATAATTTCTGCCATCTCCTCCTCCGGCAAGAAGGGAGATAAGTCCTCCAATGGCGGAGAGACCATCGTTCCATCCTGCAGACGCTTCGCCGAAGACTTGGGTTCAAATACCTGTTTTTTGTCCACAAATACCTCACAGATAACCGGTCCCTCCGTCTTTAAAGTCTCTTCCACTGCTTTTTTTAGCTCTCCATTGTGCTTTGCACAGATATAGGGATAGCCATAGGCCGCTGCCAGCTTATCCATCTGCGGGAAACTCAAATCGTGACTGTCCACGCCGATTCCAACCAGAGGCTCTCCAAAGAAATTTTTTTGCGTCTGGCGAATGGAATGGTAGCCGCCATTGTTAATCAGGAAGATTTTGATGTTCATCCTATGATGAATGATGGTCTGCAGCTCCTGCAAGTTCATCTGAATGCTGCCATCTCCGGTGACTAGAATCACAGAATCCTCCGCTGCCTCCGAACTGCTGCCCTGCGGATTGTCCTGCAGTGCAGTCCAAGCCCCGATGGCCGCAGGCAAATCGTAGCCCATGGAAGCGATAGCGGAATTGGAGATAAATCTCTGTCCCTCCTTTATTACATAGGCATGTCCGCCAACCACGCAGGCAGAACCATTTCCAACCACCGTCACCTGTCCCTTTGGCAGAGCATCGCTTAGGGTCTTGATGAAAGCATAGACATTCGCCTCCTTCTCATCCCCCGCCGCAAAATGCTGTGGCAGCACCACCGGATATCGGTGCTTCCAGTTCTGGCAAATCCTTACCCACTCACCACAATGCGTGCAAACACAGCCTTCCTCGGTCTCTTCCTCCTTATAGGCAAGCACTTCCTCCAATTTGAGAGCCTCAAGCAGAGCCGAAAGAAGAGAACGCACATCCGCATGAACTGGAAATTCCACATGCAAAGAAGGCTTCTTTAATTCTTCCTCGTCAATGTCATTGGCAATCACATAGGCTCCCTTCGCCCAAGTCGGCCAATTATATCCCACCTGCCGAATGCTCAGACGGCTCGCCAGAGAGAGCAGCACATCGCTGTTTTGCACCGCAAAATTTCCAGCACGGTCTCCCATGCCCCCCGCTCTTCCGACATAAAGAGGATGGGTATCATACATACAATCTATGCTGTTCCAACCAGTTACCACCGGAATCCCCAAGCGGTTTACCACCTCCAAAAATAACTCGTGGCAGCCTGCAATGCGGATTCCATTTCCAGCATTGAGCACCGGACGCTTTCCTTCCCTTATCTTTTTGAGTATCTTCTGGGCCGTTTCCAAGCTCACCGGTTCCGGCAGCTCATATCTTGGCTCTCCCACACCGTAAAAATCCTCCGGAATCGCCGCTCCGTTGGAGCGGTGCATGGCATCCAAAGTCACCCCCGTTCCAGCAGAGAGCTTTAGGGCATCCGAATCCGGAAGAGCCATATTCTCCTCTCCAGCCCAACCATCTCCGCCTTCCTCATACGAAACGGCATCAAAACCCACCAAGCTCTCACTCTCCACATAGGCTCCCTGCACATTCAGAGGGATGTCCAGCCAACAAGGCCCTGGCCGACCAGCATAGGCAAGGTACAATGCCTTCTCCAGACAATAGCGGATGCGCTTAGGATCCAGAATCATCTCACTATACTTGGTCATACAGTCCACTGCCTTTGTGATATCAAACTCCTGGTCTCCCATCGCCCGAAGCTGCAAACCTGTGCTGCGTGCGGTGGTGTCATAACGCACCTGACCAGACAGCACCAGCATAGGAATTGAATCCAACCAGCCTCCGACCACACCGGTAATTGCATTGGTTCCTCCCGGTCCCGTCGTCACACACAACACCGCTAACTTTCCTTCATGCAGTCTGGAATAACATTCCGCTGCCATCGCACAGGCCTGCTCATGGTGCTGATACAGACAGCGAAGTCCCTGCTGATGCCCCAAAGCATCGTTCAAATGCATAGCCCCTCCGCCCGTCACGGTAAACACTCTCTGAACTCCCGCCTTCACAAGAAATTGTGCGATATAATCTGCTACTTTCACCTTCATTTGGCATACCCTCCCTCAAATTTTCTAATGCTTATCTTACCACAGATTGCAGTCTGAGTCCAGCCTATCACCAGTCCACCACCCTATCCACGATACTTTTCTGCTCCATACTGGTCTTTCTTAGATAAATGCGGGTGGTTTCTATGCTCTCATGCCCCATCAAATCCGCCAACAAAGCAATGTCTTGATACTTCTCCAAAAAATTTTTGGCAAAGCGATGCCGAAACGAATGTGGATATACCACCTCCTCGGGTATTCCATATTTCTTGGCATAGTATTTGAGCTGTCCATAGATTCCTCTGGTGCTAATCTGTCTTCCCTTTTTGTTTAAAAATAAAAAACCGCTCTTCTGCCCTGTGTTCTCCAACCACTGCAGCGTTTCATTTCGTAACCTCTCTGGAATGTAAATCCGTCGCATTTTCCCTCCCTTGGAATACAAATCCAGATAGCCCACCTGCACATGCTCCGCTTTGATCTGCACCAATTCACTGACTCTGGCTCCCGTTGCCGCCAGATAATGCACCACAAAATACCAAAACCATTCTTTGTCCTGCCTTAAGCAATTCTTCAAATAAAAATAATCGGCATCGCTGATAACATTTTCCAGATATGTTTTTTGCTGTATCTTCACCAAGGACAATTTCCACTGCTCCTTCCCCTCATATTCCAGATAACAATTTATGGCTCTCAACCTCAGATTTACAGTCTTAGGCTTGTACTGTCCCATCAGAAAATCCTTATATTTCAGCAGATTTCCTCGACTCACCCTCCCGTAGTTCTCCTCATACTGTTGATACGCCATCTGATATGCTCTAATGGTGTTCTCCGCCAAATTTTTTTGTTTCAGATACGCTACAAAGTCCTCTTTACTCGTCTTCATTTGTAATCTCCTTCCATACTTGCCATGAATCCTCACTTTCGCTACCCCCTTACCCTACGCTATAATCACGGCGTAAGGCAACGATAGAGTGCTAGATAGAAACAAATTGAGACAAAGCCAAAGCAACAAAAATAAAGTCAAGACAATCGTCGAGACAACAGGCAAACAAAAAAGGAGAGCTTAAATTATGAAAAAAGAGACAAAATTTCTCGCTGTTTTATCTGCTGCTGCACTGATGGCTGTATTTTCTCCCCAATTAACCGAGGAGAGCTATGCCGCTTCCAAAGGCTGGACTCAGGAGAATGGTGCTTGGGTCTTCTACGACGCAGAAGGCTATCTGGAAACAGACACTTGGAAAAAAGCAGATGGTGTCTGGTACTACTTGGACTCCGATGGCTACCTTGCCTTCAACCAGAAGGTAGATGACCGCTATGTTGGAGCCGACGGTGCCATGGTGACCAACACTTGGATTGCGGTAGAAAATGAGGAAGACTGGGACGCGGAGGACAGCCCTTCCCAGTATTGGTACTACTTCGATAAAAATGGAAAGGCCGTGACTTCCAGATGGTACAGCATAGGCGATAAGGAATACTACTTCAACGAGGATGGGCAGATGCAGACTGGACTCATTGAGGTCGATGGCTACACCTATTACTGTGGAGAAGAAGGAAACGGAGCGATGCAGCATGGCTGGGTTTACTTCGAGGAAGATGTCAATACCCCCGACTATGAGGATACTTGGTCCTATTTTGACAATAAAGGACGCAGAATCGACAATCAGGTAGATAAGAAAATTGACGGAAAATACTATACCTTTGTGGATGGCAGAATGCAAACTGGCTGGGTGAAAGTGGGAACTGCCAGCGTCACCAACGCCGATGGCAGCACCACCGACAATCTCCTCTCCAACTATCAGCACTATGGCACGGACAGCGATGGAAGCCGCTCCGAGGGCTGGCTGAATCTGGAAGGAATTGACGGCATTCACACTCCCGATGAGAGCTATTGGTTCTATTTTAAAAATGGAAAACCTCATGCTGCCTCCCATCAGCTTGAAGTATTTACCATTGATTCTAAAAAATATTGCTTCAATGAAAAAGGAGAGCTGCAAACCGGTTTGAAGAATATCACTCTGGCAGATGGCAGCAGTGCCAACTTCTACTTTGGCGAGGAGGACGAAGGAGGTGCCATGAAAACCGGAAAACAGACCATCTATGACGAAGCCAGCGGAGATACCTTCACTTGGTTCTTCTACACCGATGGCTCCAAAAAAGGACAGGGAATGCACGGCATCTACGACAATGCCGTCTATGTACAAGGAAAACGTCAGGATGCAAATGAAGACTTACGCTACGCACCGGCTGTGCTGGATGAGGTAAGCTACCTTGTCAATACCAAGGGCGTGCTCCAAAAAGCAGGAAAATCCTCGAAATCCTCCGAAAGAGCCGATCTTGGTGCAGGATATAGAGACTTTAAGGATGAGAATAACAAAATATGGGTGGTAGATACCGAAGGCAGAATCGTACAGTAACAAAACGAAGTCCTGTCTTTGATACAAAACAAACCTCTCTCTGGCAATGAAGAAAGGCAGCATCTGTTCTCAATCGAACAGGTGTTGTTTTTCTTATTGAGATACTACCATATTTTTCCAATTTCGTCAATCCTTTTTATCGCTCATTAAGATATTTTTATAAAAAATAAATTTTAGCGTTTTTTTGGGATATTTTTTATATTTTTTCGTTATATTACTCTGAAAGTCCCTCTACCGATAGGCAGCACTAAGTTCAGGGATGCCAAGTGCACCCGACAGACTTTCATGGCGAAATAGTACATCCACCAGTCGGGTACATGAAGGTTTACTCTGAAAGTGTTGTCAAGCGACTGGGCAGACTGGATGCTCACATGCTCCTAGCTATGTCTTGTTTTACAAGGCATATAGATGCCCTTTAGGGTACAAGGACATACAGAAGGTATCATATGGAGGAATGGTTATGCGTGGTTTACAAGTCTATTTTTGTCCCAAATGCGGATATTATCGATATTATCAGTTGGTCAAAAATGCGGTCTGTCCCAAATGTGACATCAAAATGCGTCCGCTTTTGATTGATTACACAAAATTCATGGATATGGACTGCGATATGCGTGATGCCTTTATCGGCAAAGAAATGCTGCGTTATGCAAGACCTCTGACAGAAACCATCACCGAACCTCACAAACAGTACAACAATCGGGAGGAAATCGGAAAATTGATGGCTCAGATTCAACAGCTGGAAACAGAAAACCAAAAGTTGACTCAAACCGTTGCTTGGATGCACGAAACCATCTGGCAAATGCTCAAAGAAAAAAAAGGACTGACCACTTCTTCCCAAGAAGCAGCCGCTGCTGCGGTGCCATCGGAAGTCTCAGGACCAGTCCAAAGATAAGGTATTTTCCTTTTAGGTTTCTTCTATTACATAATGATTTAACAGCCGATCCAAGGTCGTTTTTAGCTGGACAATGATTTGCAAGAGCGTCTCATTGTCCTTTTTCAATTTTCGATTCTCCTCCTCCAATTCTCTTAACTTATCCTTTTCACTCATGCCCCAACTCTCCTCTTCCATGATTTCTTTTCTTTCTTTTTATTCTTTC
>JAUNGR010000021.1:23573-30942 GCA_030524485.1 bacterium
CATTTTCAGCTATTAATAAAGATATTTGTTCATTTCTTCTTACCTTTTGTTCTTGTCTTTCTTCTCTTTCCTTTTTTCTATTGCTTTGTGTTACCACTTTATGGTATCAATATAATACTTTTTGGCAGAAAACGGAAGAAAATATCATCGCAAATTTCGACAAGGAACAGGTAGCCAGTCTATCCCAAAAAGCCCTCATTCTTCTTTCGATACTGGCTGGGAGACAGCCCCATATACTTTTTAAATACTCTTGCAAAGTAATTGGAATCCTCAATTCCCACATAGCTTCCCACCTCCTGAATCCGAATCCGGGGATTTCGGATAAAAGGCAGTGAGGCTATGATACGCTGATGATTGATATATTCCATCAGAGACTCTCCCATCTCTTTTTTAAACATTCTGGACAGATGACCGGTGGAAAGTCCCATGGCATCCGCAATCTCTTCCAAAGTGAGATGGGTGCTCAAACGAACATCCAAATAGGACAGTGTTTTTTTGATATAAGGAGAATGTCCAAGAAAGGCCTTTCTTTGAATGAGACGGCAGTAGGACACCATCATCTCCTTTCCTGTGAAACGAGCGGCGGACGAATGCATCAGTTCATTGATTTTTCGGTTCCACTTATTTTGCAGGTCCTGAATGTAGGGAGCTGGAACTCCCGCCGCATAACTCAAAATGCGATACAGAATGTTAAAGGTATAATGGTAAATCAACTGATTAAAAAAATCATTTTCCTTCGGGTTGATGCGAATAAAGGTGGAATCTTTTTTTGCCTGAAAACGAACACAGGCATCCAAATCCCCCTGCATCAATTTGCTGCACAACTCCAAATCGTTGCGATAACGCAGTTCCAATGCCTCCGTGTATTCCGAAATCAAGCCTTCTGAAATCTGCATCCAATTCTCCGGCGTGTGCGATAGTACGTCAAAATCAAAGATATAAAAACCGGCAGCGGCAGAAAATCCCGCCTGCCTTCTCAAAATCTGTGCTACCGCATTCATTTTCATGTGTGTCTGCACGGGAATGCTGTCATAAAAACCCTTCAAGGGCATGGTCAAAGAGACGGGAAGCTGCTGTTTCTCGCAGACCTTACGAAGAAAGGACTCATCGGGTTTCTCAACCAGATAGGGACCAAGCATAAGAAAGTCATCCTGCCCGATGGCAAGCACACAGGTATAAATTTGAAATGGATTTTTGAGACAAAAGACATCATCCACATTCACACTCTTATACGCTTCCTGAAAAAAAGAATGATACAACTCCATATTTTCATTGTCAAATATGGTGTGCTCCGAAAGCCAACTCACAAATTCCTCCCTTCCGTGAAGAAGGGCTGCCTGACATTCCAGTGTACATCGAATCAAAGCCAATAAACTATGCCATTGCTTCATTTTCGTTTCTCCTCTCTTTCCCCTTCATTTTGTTCTCCCTAAAGCCTGTCCTCTCCGCTCATTTTCTTCCAAAAACGACTTTTGATGGCTTTTTTCTCATGTTAAATCAATATTATGCTACTTTTGCTTTTATTATTCTAATATATTTTTGTTTATTATGCTAGTATTACTTTAGAATTTACTTTATATTTTTGTCGTTATTTACGTGATTCTCAAGGCGAAGCAACGACAAACTCACAACCCGCCATATTATTATGTGCCAAACTAGGACAAACCGCATTGTTATGTGCCAAACTTGCCAAGCTAAGACCAGCCGCATGGTTTGCACAGGAGAGGAGCACCCATCATGAAATCCAAATTAAAAGTAGCCATCGCAGGCTTGGGACACAGAGGAAAAGATGTCTACGCTTACGGAACCACCCATTTTCCAGACCTTGTAGAAATCACTGCCATCGCTGACACAGACCCCAAGCGAGTACAGCTTGTAGCCGAGCAATTTCACATTCCACAGGAAATGTGCTTTCATTCAGCGGAGGCTATGATTGCACACGAGAAACTTGCAGATGCTATGTTTATCTGCACGCAGGACCGTCAACACGTCAAACAGGCGATACCGGCCTTGGAAAAGGGCTACGATTTGCTGTTAGAAAAACCAATTTCCCCCGATTTACACGAATGCAGAGAAATCATTGAAGTCGCCAACCGCTGCAACCGCAAAGTTTTGGTCAGCCATGTGCTGCGTTACACCGTCTTTTATCAAGAACTCAAAAAGATTTTGGATGAGGGACGCATCGGAGAAATCATTTCGATTCAGGCCAGTGAGAACGTGGGATATTGGCACCAAGCTCACAGTTTTGTCCGTGGAAACTGGAGAAATTCAGACATTACCAGCCCCATGATTCTGCAGAAATGTTGTCACGACATGGATATTCTCACATGGCTGACAGGAAAAACCTGTAAGAGAGTCTCTTCCTTTGGCAGCACTTCTTATTTTAGAGCCGAAAAAGCCAAAGAAGGAACGCCTGAGCGCTGCACCGATGGCTGTCCTTATCAGGCAGAATGTCCTTATGATGCAGAAAAAATTTATCTTCCCAATCGGGAACACGGAGTGCCTGTTGCCATCACCGAATGGTTTGACAAAGTCCTGACGCTGAATCCAACCGAGGAAAATATTTATGAACAGCTGCGCACCGGTTCCTATGGACGCTGTGTCTTCCACAGCGACAACAATGTGGTGGACCATCAGGTTGTCAATCTGCTTATGACAGATGGAAGCACCATCAATTTTACCATGTGCGGCTTTACACACGAAAACGCTCGTTACACTCGAATTATGGGAACTATGGGCGAGATTGTGGCAAACATGGAGAGCAATCTCATTCAAATTTACCGCTTTGGATATGAGCCAGAAATCATTGATGTATCTAAGCTCACAGCTGATTTTTCTGGACATGGCGGCGGCGACGTTCTTCTTTTGGAAGAGTTCATTCGCTATGCTTTGGGAGAACCGGTAAAGAAAAATACCATCACAACGCTGGAACAGTCTATGGAAAGTCATTTTATTGCATGGGCCGCAGAAATTTCCAGATTGCAGCAGGGACAGCCAGTGGATATGGATGAGGTTCGTGGAAAAATACGAGTTTAATATGTATGAATTCTAAAAACTATTTTTAAGGAGAGGAGAAACGATTTTATGAGAACAATCACCAAAACTTTGACACGCAAAACCGTGTCAGCAGGACTCTGCCTTGCTATGGCAGCCGCTTTGGCTGCATGTTCAGGAGGTTCCAACACCACCAACACCACAGCAGCAGGAACTTCCGAGGACAGCAGCACCACTACAGCAAGCGGCGAACAGGTAACGCTTCGCTTTGCTTTCTGGGGTGCATCGCAACAGGAGGTAAGCCAGCAGTTAGCGGATGCCTTCCACGAAAAGTATCCCAACATCACCGTGGAAATTGAGTACACACCGCAAAATACGGGCGAGTACTGGACAAAACTGGAAAGCTCCGCAACCGGCGGTTCCGCACCGGATGTCTTCTGGATGAATGGAGTCCACGCAGACGATTATATTGAGGGCGGTATGATGCTTCCTTTGACAGAGATGGTAGAAAACAGCACTGAGATTGACTGGGAAAATGACTTTCCAAAGACTTTGACAGAGCTGTACAGCCGTGAAGGGGAAATCTATGCCATACCAAAAGATTTTGACACCAACGCTGTCTGGTACAACAAGACCTTGTTTGACAATGCCGGTCTGGAGTATCCCACTTCCGACTGGACTTGGGAGGAAATGGTTGAGACTGCACGCAAATTAACCGATACCGAAAATGGCATCTATGGCATTACCGCTGATTTCGGTGGGCAACAGTACTACTACAATACCATCTCCGCTGCGGGTGGCTATATTCTTGCAGACGATTACAAGTCCAGCGGTTACGACGACCCAAATACCATCCAAGGCCTACAATGTTGGGTGGATTTGATTGAGGAAGGCCTCTCTCCCACTTTGGAGCAGATGACCGATACCAGCACAAGCACGCTGTTTGAGTCCGGACGCTTGGCAATGATTTGGGCCGGTTCTTGGAACACCGCAACCTTTATGAAGAACGAGCAACTTAATGGCAATGTCGATGTTGTAGAACTGCCTTCCTTCAACGGAAATAAGGGCAACTGTATCAACGGTGTCGGCATCGGCGTTTATGCAAACACCAAATATCCGGAGGAAGCCAAATTGTTTGCAGAATGGATGGGAAGTAAGGAAGGACAGGAAGTGCAGGGAAAATCCGGCACCGTTATCTCCGCCCGTTATGACTGCCAGTCTCTGTACACAAAGGCGTTTCCGGAATTAAATCTTCAGGCTTATCTGAATCAGGTAGATGTAGCAATGCCTTATCCCTGCTGCAAAATCACCAATCAGATGTTGACTGTAGAAAGCGATTATTTAAAGCAGGCATATACCGGACAACTGTCCGTGGAAGATGCGTGTAAAGCAATTGCAGCTGAAGTAAATCCTATGTTAGAAAAAGCTTATCAATAAATTCCCTGCTGGCAGTGGCTGCTTGAGTTGCCATCAACCACTGTCAGCTTTTTTATCCGTTTAGAAAGGAGGCATTCGGGTGCAGATAAAGGAACAAGAAAAACAAACACAAACCACTCAAACGCAGCAAATACAGCAAATGCAACAAAAGCAACCAACACAGCAAATACAGCAAATGCAGCGAAAAGGTCTACGAAAACGGCAGCTCAAAGATTATGCGTGGGGATACGCTATGATAGCTCCCTTAATGATAGGATTGACCGTTTTTTATTTTTATCCCTTTTTCCAGAGTATTTATATGAGTTTTACAGAAACAGGAGCTTTTAACCGTTCGGTCTGGAATGGAATTGATAATTATATCCGCCTGCTGAGCGACAAAACTTTCTTCCAGTCTCTGGGAAATACCTTTTTTTATGTCGTCATTACGGTACCGGTTGGAATTCTTTTGTCTATGATTTTGGCAGTGTTGTTAAACTCCAAAATTAAGGCGACATCCTTTTACCGAACCATTTATTTTCTGCCATCCGTGACTATGGCAGCTGCCATCTCACTCGTCTGGAAATGGATTTATAATGGCGATTATGGCCTGCTGAATGTAATGTTGGAAGCCATAGGCATTTCCGGAAAAAGCTGGCTCACCAACCCAAAAACCGTTATGATTTCCATTGGCATTGTCGGAATTTGGTGTTCCTGCGGCTACAATACCATCATTCTTTTGGCAGGGTTACAGGGTGTGAGCCGCTCTTACTATGAGGCCGCTGCTATTGATGGAGCAGGAGCTTTTTATCAGTTTCGGAAAATTACATTTCCTCTTCTGTCCCCAACCATCTTTTTTGTCATGGTTACCAGCCTGATTAACGGTCTAAAGACTTTTGACATGGTTTATATGATGGTTCCGACCACCAATCCCGCCTACAAACAGGCACAAACGGTAGTGATGTATTTTTATCGAAATGCCTTTGATTATTCCGATAAAGGCTATGCCTCTACCATCGCCGTTATTATATTCCTACTCATCATGTTAATTACCATCTTCCAGATGAAGTGGCAAAAACACTGGGTCATCTACGATTGAAAGGGGGCAGTATACGATGGGAACAACAAATATAAACACAAACACCAAGCTACACGAAACAAGATTTCCTTGGAAAAAACTGCTCATCCATCTGGTTTTGATTGCAGGAATCGGAATCACTATTTTGCCTTTTTTCTGGATGATAACCACCGCTTTCAAGACCCAAGGAGAATCGGTACAGATGCCTCCCATCTGGTTTCCCAGCCAGTGGCGCTTGGATAGCTTTTTTGAGATTTGGGGAAAACCAACCTTTGTGCAAGCTTATCTGAATACCATTATTTCTACGGTTGTCACCGTAATCGGACAGGTTGGCATCTGTGCCTTAGCTGCCTATAGCTTCGCCAGAATTAAATTTCCGGGACGGGATATTTTATTTGTAACGGTTTTGGGAGTGCTGATGATTCCATCCCAAATTTTCCTCATGCCCCAATATTTAATCATTCAAAAACTTGGCTTATTGAACAGCATACCTGCTCTATTTCTGCCAAATTTATTCAGTGCGTTCGGAACCTTCCTGTTACGACAAGCCTTTTTAACTCTTCCATCCGAACTGGAGGAGGCGGCAATGTTAGACGGCTGCAATCGTTTTCAAACTTTCTATAAGATTATGCTTCCACTGACAAAATCCAGTTTGGTTGCACTTTCCATTATGGTAATGAAGTTTGCATGGAACGATTTGATGTGGCCACTGATTGTAAATACCTCAGCCAAAAAGATGACTTTGGCTCCCACTTTAAGCTCCATGATTTCGGAGTATGGCAGCAATTATCCAGTGCAAATGGCCGGTGCCGTTCTTTCCATTTTACCTCTGGTGATTCTGTTCGTTATTTTCCAAAAACAATTTATCGAAGGCGTTGCAAGTACCGGTGTGAAGGGCTAATAGTAGCGAACCTTGTTTAACGAAATTTAGGCAATTCATCTCCTCTCTTTAGGTGGTAAGATGAATTGCCTTTTTCTTGACAGCCATATTTCCATATGCTATACTGATACAAAATCAGTCATATACAGAATAAATGTTGTTATATAAATGAAATTTGACACAAATAATCATTCAGTATTTATATCAAAAAAGCTTCACAGAAAAGGAGGACTGCCTATTATGACAAGTCAAACAAAATCCCCTTCCCACACACCACATATTCAAAACATTGTCTTTGACATGGGAAATGTTCTTTTAAGCTATGACCCAGATGTAATATGTCAGCAGACCGTGACTTCCGAATTTCGGACATTGGTAAAAGCCTATTTGATGCAAGGACCTGAATGGCCTAAGATGGATGAAGGACTTCTCACAGAGGAAGAAGCCTTAAAACAGATTTTTGTTAAGGTACGTGCCATTTCCTCCTCCCAAGATTTCTATGAGAAAGCCTGCCATGAGATAAAATATTGTCTAGAGCACTGGTACGAGTGCCTCAAGCCCATCACTGAAAATGGCCAATTGATTCGAGATTTGAAAGAAGAAGGCTACCATATTTATTTATGCTCAAATGCAGCTCTCAGTTTTTTTCATTATTACAAAAATATTCCTGCTATTGAGTGTTTTGATGGACTTTTGGTATCCGCTGAAGAAAAGTGTGTAAAGCCTAGGCCAGAAATCTATCATCGGCTCTTTGAAAAATTTGAGATACTGCCGGAAGAAAGTCTTTTCATTGATGATCTCAAGGCAAATATAGAAGGTGCCAAACGCTGTGGGATGGATGGATATTGCTTTGCGGATGGAGATACAGGGAAGCTTAGAATATGGTTGATGGATAGATTAAAAAGATAAATAATAATATTAGAAACCTGCCTATTACCAACTTTATAATTGGCAATAGACAGGTTTTCTTTTCATTTTGGGAATAATAATGGAAAAACAGGTGC
>JAUNGR010000165.1 GCA_030524485.1 bacterium
AGCCGTTACTTTTCCAAACCCACCAAGAAGGGAGGCACAAACAAATGTTAGAAATCCAAAACATTTCCAAGACCTTCAATGCAGGAACCGTAAATGAGAAGCAGGCCTTAAAAGGTCTGAATCTGACCTTAAACAATGGGGATTTTGTCACGGTTATCGGTGGAAACGGTGCTGGAAAATCCACTCTTTTGAACGCCATCGCTGGTGTATGGAAGGTAGATGAGGGCAAGATTCTGATTGATAAGCAGGATGTGACCTCCCTTCCAGAGTACAAGAGAGCTGCCTTCTTGGGAAGAGTTTTCCAAGACCCCATGAACGGCACAGCTGCCACAATGGGCATTGAAGAAAATCTGGCTCTGGCTTTGCGCCGTGGAAGCAAGCGTACTCTTCGCCCTGGCATCATCAGCAACGAGAGAAAGGCATATCGAGAGATGTTAGCAAAACTGGGCTTAGGCTTGGAGGATCGTCTGACTTCTAAGGTGGGACTTCTCTCTGGCGGTCAGCGTCAGGCTCTCACACTGTTGATGGCGACCTTAAAAAAGCCAAAATTGCTTCTTTTGGATGAGCATACCGCAGCTCTTGACCCTAAGACAGCGGCTAAAGTACTTGCCACTACAGAGGAGATTGTCAATCAAGACCATTTGACTACTTTGATGATCACCCACAATATGAAAGATGCCATCCAGATAGGAAATCGTCTGATTATGATGAACAATGGAAACATTATCTACGATGTCTCCGGCGAGGCAAAGAAAAAGCTCACCGTGGAAGACCTGCTGCAAAAGTTTGCAGAGGCCAGCGGTGAGGAATTCGCAAATGACAGAATGCTGCTTTCCAAATAAGTGGTAAGGTACCCTAAATGGATAAGGAACGGGCTGTGAAAAATGAGAGTGCATTTTTCATAGCCCGTTTAAGTTTAGTATCAGTAATCCGTATCATAGAACCAAAAAACCTTTTGCTCCTAGCATCATTATGATTGTATTAGGAGTCTATTTTCCACTGTTTATAAGCTTCCTGTTCTTCTAAAGAAAAATTCAGGAGTTTCATTGCTTCTTCTTGGGACAGATGGGCATTCGATATTAATTGTTCCATTGAAATAAAACGCCCCTCTTCTTTACCCTTTTGGATGCCTTCTCGTCTTCCATCTTCCCTTCCTTCTGCATACAGTGTCTCTTCATACAACTTTTGGTCAAATTCTGTTAATACCATACCTTTCACCTCCGCTTTATGTTTCCGTAGATATTCTTCCAGAATTCCCTCTTCTATGCAGCTATCAATCGATTGATTTATGGCTTCCTCCATCGTAAGACCGTCTTTTCGATGCTTCTTAATGCTTTCGATAAACTGTGAATACTCTTTCAAGGTAGGACAGTGTTCCATAAGGTCGTCATTCTTTCCTACATTGATATTTAATACATGTGCGGTCCACTCATATCCAGTAACCTTTTTCTTGAAAGCATCGGATAGCAGCAAAGTCTGTTTCTCTGGTAGGTTCGTAGAGCCATTATACAACACATAATATCCCGGAGCTGGAATCTCAACCTGCTTTCTTTGATAAATATTCACGGAATAGCGACTTAGCCATCCTTCTAGCTCTCTCGCAAAATACAGAAAGCCTCTCACTGGCATATTAAGGTTCACCGTGCTTTGCTGCTCAAACAAATCCAAACAATCGTGGAAGCAAAGAGCCAAGTCGTTCTTCATGGATAGATACAGGACATCCTCCAAAGTGACAATCTCCAGATTTTCCACGTCTGTATAGTTTGTCTCGTTTATTGCATTGTACAAAGACAAAGCATGTGCTTTTTCTGAGAACAGATGGCAAAACAAACGGTCTTTGTACTTTTTGTGGACAGGTACCTTGGAATTTTTTGCTTGCATGTTCATACTTTTCTTCCTTTTTTTTATTATAGCAATCTCTGGTTTCCTTGTAAATGGAGTATAACAGACTCTTTTTCTAAAATAGACTATTTTAAATAGCGGTTTTTCTTTTGACTCCAACATAATATCCGATTACAAACCTGACAGAATTCTTAAAAATTATGAAAAAACGGTGAAAGTCATTGTTTTGGCAAAAGAAAGTCGCTATAATGAAAAACACTTCGGGGGAGACTTCGAAAGTAGGGAGAAATCCAAGGAAAAGAAACACGAAAATTGACAGGATAGTAACTAAGGAAGGATTGAGAGTTATGAGAAAATACAGAAAAGCAGCATTGGTGCTTGCAGCTATGGTGATGGGAACAACAGCAATTGGCTGTGGAAGCAGCAGTACGAATGCGACAGGCAGTACCCAGACAGGAACGCAGGAAGCAGGTTCTGAGACAACTGAGAAGGAGACTGAGGAAGAAACCACGATGGCTCCAGACATGACCGAGACCAACACAGAGGCTGTGATTGAGGGCGGAAAGCTAGTGGGTATCAATGAGAGATACCAGATGCCTCTTTCCGATGATTCTTGGAAGATTGACAGCCAGTCTGAGGAGAGGGTGGAATTAAGCTCTGGCTCCAACAAGATAACGCTGCAGTATCTGATTGGCAGTGCTGCCGATGATGTGGATATGTTTTACAGTGCAGGAGAGTATGAGGCTTACCGTCAGGAGACGGAGGAACTTCAAAATACAAAGTTAGTGTATTATAAGGACTGTGCTATCAGTGGGGAGATGGATGGCTATGTGGCAGCGGTCACGGAGGAGAGTCAGGCTAAGATATCCGCAGCTTTCGGTTTCCCGAACACTTCCGAGTCCTATGTTGTGTATACGGTGAATGCGGAACTTTCTGGTGTGGATGAGGATACCGTACAGAGTGTGGCAGAGGCTGTGTCTCAGTTTACTGCACTGCGTTCTGCATCTTCCGTGCAGACTCCACAGGAAGCAGATGGCAGCAGCACGGAGGATGCGGATGGTTTGAGCAACACTTACACCGATACCAATGGACGTTTTGAGCTGGCTTTGCCAGATGGCGATTGGGCAGCGGATGAGAGTACAGCCGGAACGGTAGTGTTAAGCAACAATGGACAGAAAATTACTGTTTCGATAGCGGAGGGAGATGCCGCTGCTGCTGTGCTGATTCCTTCTTCTTATGAGGAGTTTTATGCAAATCTGATTCCGGAGTCTGAGAGTGGTGCGGATGAGCAGGAAGTGCTGGAGTTTAAAGCAAACGCTTCAGAGGAAAGCTGCAGTTACGAACTTCGCTATTACGATGAGTATGTTACCGATGTGAAGTATGTAAAGGAGAGCCGTATTCGCAAAGATGGCACGGTGTACACGGTGCGTGCGGAATACACAAAGGATGCCGATGAGGCAACTGTTGAACAGGGAATGCGTGCAGTAGATACGTTTAGCATCTCTGAATGATTTTTTGATAATGAGCAAATGATTTTCTGAGCACTTGTACAAAGGGGACATGATGCCTTTTTCTGGGAAAAGGTATTATGTCCTTTTTCTGTACCATAGGAGAGGGAAGCCTATGATAGGGGAGGAGACTGCACAGAACGGAAAAGGGAAAGAGAAAAAGCCCAGATAAGAAGTTAAGATAAGAAG
>JAUNGR010000166.1 GCA_030524485.1 bacterium
CTGGAGACAACCATCATCTACGTAACACATGACCAGACAGAGGCTATGACACTGGGAACCAGAATCGTAGTTATGAAGGATGGTGTGGTTCAGCAGGTAGATTCTCCACAGAATCTGTATGATAAGCCAGGCAACAAGTTCGTTGCAGGATTTATCGGTGCTCCGCAGATGAACCTGATTGATGCAACAGTTGGTAAGGCAGGCAGCGATGTTACATTGACATTCGGCGGCACAAATACCATTACTCTTCCGGCTGACAAGGCAAAAGTTTTGGAGTCCAAGGGTTATGTTGGAAAGACTGTTGTTCTGGGTATTCGTCCAGAGGATCTGCATGATGACGCTGAGATCGTTGCTAAGAATGCAAAGAGCTGTCTGACCGCAAAGATTCGTGTATATGAGATGTTAGGTGCTGAGGTTTATCTGTACTTTGATGTAGATGACACCAACTTCATCGCAAGAGTAAATCCAGCAACTCCGGCAAGACCTGGCGATACTGTAAAGTTTGCTATGGATCTTTCCAAACTTCATGTATTTGACAAAGAGACAGAGAAGGTAATTGTGAACTAGTCTGTAGGTTTTCCATGAACCAAACAAATAGATAGGAAATGGGAACTTTTAAAAAATAAAAGGCAGCAGATAAGACTTCGGTTTTATCTGCTGCCTTTTGTGTGATATAAAAATCGCAATATTTCACAAAAATTTTGAAAATTCCCCTTTTATTTTTCCCGTTTTTGCTTTAAGATAGAAATAGATGATAAAGAGTATCATGTCAAGTACAGAGTAAGGAGGAAACGTATGATTTCAAATCAGATTCTTCAAACGACGATTGAAGGGTTAAAAGGAATTACAAGAATTGATTTATGTATTTGCGATATTGAGGGGAAGGTATTGGCATCTACGATTCCGGAAGCAGAGGCGTATGAAAGTTCGATTTTGGCATTCGTGGATTCACCGGCAGACAGTCAGGTGATTCAAGGCTACCAGTTTTTCAAGGTATTTGACGAGCATCAGTTGGAGTATATTCTTCTTGCCAAGGGCGGAAGTGACGACGTGTATATGGTAGGCAAGCTGGCCGTGTTCCAGATTCAAAATCTTTTGGTAGCATATAAGGAGAGATTTGACAAAGATAATTTCATCAAGAATCTTCTTCTGGATAACTTGCTTCTGGTGGATATTTACAATCGGGCAAAGAAGCTGCACATTGAGACCAATATCCGCAGGGTGGTATACATCATTGAGACCAAACACGAGAAGGACACCAACGCACTGGAGACGGTGAGAACCTTGTTTGCCACAAAGACCAAGGATTTCATCACAGCGGTGGATGAGAAGAATATTATCTTGGTCAAGGAGCTGAAGCTCAACGAAGGCTATGCGGATTTGGATAAGACAGCCAATATGATTTTGGATATGTTGAATACCGAGGCGATGACGAAGGTACATGTCGCTTATGGTACCATTGTCAATGAGATTAAGGATGTTTCTCGTTCCTACAAGGAAGCGAAGATGGCTCTGGATGTAGGTAAGATTTTCTACAGCGACAAGAATGTGGTGGCTTACGGAAATCTGGGCATTGGACGTTTGATTTATCAGCTGCCGATTCCGCTCTGTAAGATGTTCATCAAAGAGATTTTTGACGGAAAATCGCCAGATGAGTTTGATGACGAGACCTTAGCGACCATCAATAAGTTCTTTGAGAACAGCTTGAATGTCTCCGAGACTTCCCGACAGCTTTACATTCATCGTAACACATTGGTGTACCGTCTGGATAAGCTGCAAAAGGGCACTGGTTTGGATTTGCGGGTGTTTGAGGATGCCATCACTTTTAAGATTGCACTTATGGTAGTAAAATATATGAAGTATATGGAGAATGTGGATTATTAAGAGATAATCCCTGACAAGAGCGATGATTGAACTTTCCGATGTGACAAAAACGTATGAAGAAGGAAATAAGGCCTTAAGAGGAGTGACATTGACGATAGAGGACGGAGAGTTTGTCTTCATTGTGGGAAGGAGTGGCTCCGGCAAATCCAGTCTGATACGACTGCTGTTGAAAGAGACGGAGCCTACTTCCGGTAAAATTGTGGTCAATGATATGGACTTGGGGAGTATGCCTAGAAGCTACATACCCAAGTATCGCCGCCGTCTGGGGGTCGTGTTCCAAGATTTCCGTCTTCTACAGGATAGAAACGTATATGAAAATATTGCCTTTGCTCAGCGTGTGATTGGAGCGTCCTCCCGTGCGATTCGGGAGGCGGTTCCTCAGATGCTTTCTATGGTTGGGCTTTCGGCAAAATATAAATTTTCGCCGCAGAAGCTCTCTGGAGGAGAGCAGCAGAGAGTCGCAATCGCCAGAGCGTTGATTAACCGTCCGGAGGTATTGCTGGCAGATGAGCCGACCGGAAACTTAGACCCGCAAAACTCCAAGGAGATTATGGAGCTTTTGGAGAGGGTAAACCAGAGCGGGACAACTGTGATTGTGGTGACGCACAGTCAGGAGATTGTTGACAGGATGCAAAAAAGAGTCATTACGATGGACAAGGGCGTGATTGTCAGCGACGAAAAAAGAGGCGGATATACACATGAGAATTAGTACATTTTGGTATTGTATCAAACAAGGTTTCAAAAATATATGCAGAAATAAGCTATTTTCGCTTGCCTCCATTGCGACGGTTTCTGCATGTATTTTTTTGTTTTGCATGTTTTTTGCTTTGATTGTCAATGTAGGGACGATGGTCAGCCGTGTGGAGAGCACGGTGGGAATTACGGTCTTTTTTGACAAGGGACTGAGCGAGGAGGAGATACAGGCGATAGGAGAACAAATCCGGCAGAGGCCGGAGGTGGAGGAGCTGGTCTTTACCTCAGCGGATGAGGCTTGGGAGAAATTTAAGAAGGAATATTTTAAGGGAATGGAGGAGTTGGCGGAGGGCTTTGCCGATGACAATCCACTTGCCAACTCGGCTTCCTATGAGGTGTATCTAAAGGAGATTGAGACGCAGGAGGAGATGGCAAGCTATCTTTCTGGAATGGAGGGAGTCCGCAAAGTGTCCTACTCTTCGGATGTGGCAGAAGGACTTTCTAATTTTAATGCCGTTTTGGGAATTCTGTCTGTTTTCATCATAGGGATTTTGCTGGCCGTGGCGATTTTCTTAATCAGCAACACCATCTCGGTGGCAGCGGCTTTTCGGGAACAGGAAAACCAGATTATGAAGCTGATTGGTGCGACGAATTTTATGATACGAGCACCGTTTGTGGTGGAAGGCTTGTTGATTGGTACGATAGGTGCCTCGCTTCCGTTGGGAGCGATGGTGTATCTGTATCGAGAGACTATACAATATGTAGCTGAGCGGTTTGGGGGGATGTCAGGAACATTGGAGTTTTTGCCATTCTCGCAGATTTTTCCATATATGGCAGGAGTGGCTCTTACCCTTGGAATCGGAATTGGATTTTTCGTTAGCTTCTTTACCATTCGCAGGCATTTGCGAGTCTAAAAGTACAGAAAGAGGAGCAGATAAGGAAAGAGGAGCAGATA
>JAUNGR010000167.1 GCA_030524485.1 bacterium
GTCTTTTCCGTCTGCTGGGACTTTCCGCCATAGTATTGTATCTTATTGCCATTCTTCACCACCGCTTGGTCGCCGCCTCGTCCCAGAGCCATGTCGATTGCCGTGCGGGCATAGTCATAGTTCTGGCTGTAGCTCTCTCCATTCATTCCCAAACCGATGCTGAGAGTCACCGCCATCTCATTTCCGATGTTGACGGTCTTCACTTCCTCCAAGAGGGAGAAATGGTCTGCCTCGATGTCCGCCATGTACTTCTGTTTCACGACAATAAAGTACTTATCCTTCTCCAGACGCTTTACAATGCCTCCAAAGCCGGAAATGTACTTGTTGATCTTGCGGTCAATCAGAGCCGTCAACAGCGACCTTCTCACTTCCTCCACGCTGTTTAAGGCCTCATCGTAATTATCCAGATAAATCAAGCCTGCCACCAGCTTTTGGTCCATGATTTCCTGCCGATACTTTACAATCTCTGTCTCGTCGTAGAGATACACGGCAAGCAGGGACTCGTTTTCCAACTCCGCTCCCAAGGTCTCTGCCATGGACTCATCATTCTCAAAGCATACTTCCTTAATCTCAATCGAGAATCTCTTATCTCCCTTCTTGAGATGTATGGTTTCTCCATTCTTGGCCTTCTCTATCTGTTCTTTATCCAGCTCTGCAAAGAGACCGGACAGGCTCTTGCGGCACTTTCTCTCCTCCCCTGTGACCTCTGAGAATGCATAATTCATCCACAAAATGCGTCCCTCTCTGTCAGCTATTGCATACGGAACTCCCATGTGAACCAGCAGTTCTTTTTGCACCCATGCATATTGAGAGGAGAAATCTACCAGAGCGGCAAGAAGACCCTTTTTTCTTGAAAAATACAGACGGGCGGCAATGCCCACATAGACCAACGTGAGAACGGCCATCAAAATACCTGCCCGAACGCTCACGGCGGCCACCACTAGATTCATCGCAATCACCAAAACCGATAAAAGCAGTGGCCATAGTAGGTAAAGTCCCAACTGTCCTTTTGCCTTTACGTTTGCTTTCTCCTTCATAGTTAGACTCCCTGTTTTCCTTTTTTTATCTCCCTGTTCGCTTCCTAACTTTTGGTTTGTATCCTATTTAGCATCAGTGGACAGGGGAACATACGCCTCCTTGTTCACTGATGCTAAGCCCCTTTCTGCACATTGTAGCATAGTTTCCCCTTTTCGGCAACTTTCTTTCGAGAGGGGAATTGCCGCTGTGAACTCCTGTCCGCCTCTCGGTGGCATAGCTTCTTTGCCGTGGCTTCCCGTCCGCCTCTCGGTGGCATAACTTCTTTGCAGACACGCTCTCGCTCAGATTTCCATGCAGCGGTACATAAGCCGCAAAAAAACTGCGGCTAAGTACCGGCATAGAAAAATGGTCTGCAAATAAGCTTGCCAACCGCTTCGGCTACACTTTTCACTGCTTTCTTCATCTTTATTTTTGTATTGTCAGAATATTGTCTTTTCAAACTCCCTATGTTAAACTATTATCAGTTGGCAAATTTGCGTTGAGAATAAGGTAGTATAAATATAAAGGAGGATATCATCATGGCAAATATCACAAGTGTACACGGAACTTTAACCTTAAAGGGAGATTGGTCGAAAGAGGCTGTGGATGCCTTTTTGCCAGTACTAGACAGCTGGCAATTTTATGATGAATATGGATTTCGATCACACGGACCTCTCAGTTGCTACCAACCATCCACAGATTTCTCTGGTTGCGGACGTTGGAGCTTCTCTGGAGTATTAGACTCTTTAGATGAATGGACTCGGGATTGGATTGAAACAAATCCAGACTCTGACCATGCACTTACCTCGGAGCAATATCAGCTATTTTTAAAGCTAATGGAGAAAGATGACTTATACATTTGGCTGGAATTTGATGACGAGGATTTTGACAATTTTGAAATACATGAGTCCGGAATACTCAGCATTAAAGAGAATAGATTGAACTATGATGTCTATGATAGACATGATATCGAACATGATTGGAAAGACGTTGACCGCTCTCATTTCGATGAAGCAGTGGAATTCTTCCAAGAATGGAATTTAGCCCTAAAAATCGATGTTCCAAAAGCAACAAAGGAATCCATCCAAAAGTGGGTAAGGTTAAATGTATCTCCTGTCGAATACTTCGATCTCTATTTAGGTGATTTTCAATATGAACACATAGAAGGCGAACTTACCCAATTACAGTGGACCAAGGAAGACGAGGCTTGGTACAACGCTTGGCCATCACATACGCAGGATGACAAGAACACCTCAACTTCTTCCAATGACAGAACTGAATGAGTTAGATTTTACAAGAAAAAACCAGCAACCAATATGTCGCAAAACGAGTATGGTTACTGGCTTTTTCTATCACTATGTTTCAGATTGATGCGTTTATCATATTGCCGACTGCCTCGCTGTGACTTCCCATCCGATTCGGCTACACTTTTCACTGTTTTTTTCGTCTTTGTGAACTACCCATCGCCTAAAGGTAATGGATGGGTTTTCTGGCTGATTAATTATAAACGCATCAATTTCCAGCTTTCTCCCTCTTGACATTTTATCGTATTTCTGCATACCTCTTCCATTTCTTTCTTTTTTGTGTTGTAACGTATTGCATACTATGTAATACTATTTTGGGAGGTATGCTTTATGGCTGATTATCAAGATTGGGGTTAAAAAAACAAAATTTCACAAAATGTTCACAAAAAATTAGCACTCACCTCTTGACATTGCTAATATTGTGTGTTATATTACAGCTATAACAAAGGAAGGGAAAAGAAAGAGAATTCCTTCCGGAGTTCATCATCAATGACAACAAATCTTCTCATCCGCCTTGCATGAATGCAGACAGATAGAGATGACAATAACATTTTGAATGGAGGAATGATTTATGTATCTGCCAAGTATTTTTAATGATAATGTATTTGATAACTTTATGGATGACGCTTTTAATGTAGACTTCTTTGGTCGCTCTAATCCTTTGTATGGCAAACATGCAAAGAACATGATGAAGACCGATGTCCGTGAGACTGAAAATTCTTATGAGGTAGATGTTGATTTGCCTGGATTTAAGAAGGATGAGTTGAATGTCTCCTTGAAAGATGGCTACTTGACCATTCAGGCTGCCAAGGGACTGGACAAAGATGAGAAAGACAAAAAGGGCAACTACCTTCGCCGTGAGCGTTATGCAGGTTCCCTGTCCAGAAGCTTCTATGTAGGCGAGAACCTCTCACAAGAGGACATTAAAGCTAAGTATGAGAATGGTATTCTTCAGCTCTCTGTTCCGAAGAAGGAGGAGCCGAAGAAAGTGGAAGAGAATCATTCCATTGCTATCGAAGGCTAATCCGGTTACACTGACAGCATAGGTTAGATAGTGATGAATGAGATACCCCCTGCCGCAGCAGCGATACGCTCTGTGGCAGGGGGATTTTTTTATAATTAAACAGCCAGAAAACCCATTCCCTTTCGGTGATGGGATGAATGGC
>JAUNGR010000022.1 GCA_030524485.1 bacterium
TATAAAAAGAAGAAGAAAGAATCGATACAAGAAAAAGATATATAAAAAGAATAAGACAGAGTGTTTGAGCAGAAAGAAAAAAGAGGCAGAGGTCAAATCTTGCTTGTCCTCTGTCTCTTTGATAGTGCGGCTTTCTTGTGTGCTTTTTAGCGGTTATATTCGTGTACCAGTTTCTGAATGCGTGATGTTGGAGAAAGCACATCGCTGATGGAAACATCATGATTTAAGGTGTTGATGATGACTGCGAGGTACTTACTCATATCTGCTTCCAGATACCATTCTCTCTTCAGCAGTTCTGGGCTGCGGTAATTCAAATTGGTGGTGATTACATAGTCAATGTAACCTTTTTCGTAGAATTCATCGAATTTTTCCAGACCATTTGTGAACAAACCGAAGGTACAGCAAATGATAACCTTGCCTGCTTTTCGCTCTTTGAGTTCACGGGCAGTATCCAACATGCTCTCGCCGGAAGAAATCATATCATCGATGATGAGTACGGTTTTTCCATCCACAGGAGCACCGAGGAATTCATGTGCCACAATCGGGTTACGTCCGTCAACAATCTTAGAGTAGTCACGGCGTTTGTAGAACATACCCATGTCAACGCTCAGGTTATTTGCCAGATAGACCGCACGGTCCATAGCTCCCTCGTCTGGGCTGATGACCATGAGGTGTTCCTTGTCCAGCTTCAGGCTGGTGTCGTGGGTAAACAGAGTTTTTACAAATTGGTAGGCCGGCATAAAGTTGTCAAAACCATGTAGGGGAATCGCATTCTGTACTCTGGGATCATGGGCATCAAAGGTGAAGATGTTTTTTACTCCCATGTGAATCAGTTCTTCCAGAGCGAGAGCACAGTCCAAAGACTCTCTCTTGCTGCGTTTATGCTGTCTTCCTTCGTATAAGAAGGGCATAATGACATTGACACGATGAGCGGTGGAGACGGAGGACGCTATGATACGTTTGAGGTCCTGATAGTGGTCATCTGGGGACATATGGTTGGTGTAACCGTACAGAGAATACGGAATGCTGTGATTGGTGATGTCCACCATAGCATAGATATCGGTGCCGCGGGCAGATTCCTCGATAACACCTTTTGCCTCGCCGCTTCCAAAACGGGGGCATTTGAGAGAAAGCAGGTAGGAGTCGGCATCATAACCACGAAAATGTAAGCTTTCCTGTCGTTTTGCCAATTCCTTTGCATCGTTTCTACGGAACTGCACGATGTAGCTGTCAACTTTTTCAGCAAGTTCTTGGCAGCTTGCCAAGGCGGCAATTTTGAGTGGGGCAATCGGAAGCGTGTCCTTAAAGACATAGTCGTTTGACATAATTTAGTATCCTCCAGTTTTACTTTGAAAGTCCCGGGAGCACCAAAGGTGCGGAGTAATTGACTTTCACCTATTAGTGGTGATTCGCCGCAAGCGAATCATGTCCGTTTACTTTACAAAGTATACATCGAATTTAGGTCAAAAGCAAGTAAAAGAAAAGTGGCACTTGTGTAACTTTACAAAAAAGCAATCTAAAGAAAAGTGGCACTCGTGTAACTTTACAAAAAAAAGCTATCTGTGGTATCATGAAAATGAAGTCTGATACAAGCATCCCATGGAGTCTAATTTGCTTGTGAGAAAAATGCTAGGACAGAGGGGAGTTTGAAGAATGTAACGAAATGGATTAAGGAAATGTGGCAAGAGTAAAGTTAGTAGAAATGATAGAAAGAGTGGAGAATAGAGAACAGGAGTAAATTTAGTAGAAACGATAGAAAGAGCGGAGAACGATGAAGAGACGAGGACATGAGATTACAAAGGTGGATGAGACCTCTTTGGGCTGGGAAATGGGAATTCGAGCTGGAGACCGTTTGCTGACGGTCGATGGACAGGAAGTGGAAGATATTTTTGATTATGAGATGTACACGGCCGGAGGTTCCTTTGTGTTATTGGTGGAGAAGCCGGATGGGGAAGAGTGGGAATTGGAGGTAGAGGACTGCGACAGCGATTTGGGGCTGAGTTTTGAGAATGGTCTTATGAGTGAGTATCGCTCTTGCAGAAACAAGTGCATCTTTTGTTTTATTGACCAGATGCCGCCTGGAATGCGTGAGACCTTGTATTTTAAGGATGACGATTCCCGCCTTTCTTTTTTGTATGGAAATTATGTGACGCTTACAAATATGACGGATAAGGATATTGATCGCATCATCCGCATGGATTTGGCTCCGATTAATATTTCGGTGCATACCACCAATCCCGAACTGCGCTGCAAGATGCTGCACAATCGTTTTGCGGGGGAGGCTCTTCAAAAGATTGACAGGCTGTACGAGGCAGAAAGACAGATGAATGGGCAGATTGTGTTGTGCAAGGGCGTGAACGATGGGGAGGAATTGGAGAGAAGCATTCGGGATTTGAGTCGCTATCTTCCTTATATGGAGAGTGTTTCGGTGGTTCCGGTTGGCCTTTCTAAGTATCGGGATGGGTTGTATCCTTTGGAGCCTTTTACGAAGGAAGATGCAAGAAAAACCATACGTATTATTGAGAAATGGCAGAAAAAACTGTATGCAGAGTACGGATTGCATTTCATTCATGCCAGCGATGAATTCTATCTGTTAGCGGAGTGGGAGTTGCCGGAGGAAGAGAGGTACGACGGCTACATTCAGCTGGAGAACGGCGTGGGAATGCTGCGACTTCTGGATACGGAGGTGAGGGAGGCCTTGGCAGAGCTTGAGGACGATGGAAAGTCGGAGGAGGTATCGATTGCGACCGGAAAACTTGCCTATCCATTTATCAAACGCTTTGCTGCACTGGTAGAGGAGAAGTTTTCGGGAAGGCGGGTGCAAGTCTATGAGATTCGCAACGATTTCTTTGGGGAACGTATCACGGTATCTGGTTTGATTACGGGACAGGATTTGATGGCACAGCTTCGGGGAAAAGAGCTGGGAAGCCGTTTGCTGCTGCCCTGCAGTATGCTACGCAGCGATGAAGATGTCTTTTTGGACGATGTGACGGTGGAGGAGGTGCAAAAGACTTTACAAGTACCAGTGAATATTGTAAAATCAAGCGGTCAGGATTTTGTGGATGCCATTTTGAATCGGGAGCCGACCAAGCAGACTTCCTATGGTCCCTATGAGTTAAAGGAACTGTGAGGGAGGGATGCCAAAGAATAACAGAAGCGAAGAAGAAGAGAAAAAGAATCATAGAATGAGATAGATGGAGGAAAAGAATGAGTAAACCAATCGTAGCGATAGTGGGACGACCTAATGTGGGAAAATCGACTCTGTTTAATGTACTGGCGGGAGAACCAATCTCCATTGTGAAGGATACGCCAGGAGTGACCAGAGACCGTATTTATGCGGAATGTACATGGCTGAACATGAATTTTACCTTGATTGACACAGGTGGTATTGAGCCAGACACAGGGGATGTGATTTTGTCCCAGATGAGGGAGCAGGCGGAGATAGCGATGGAGACGGCAGATGTCATCCTGTTTTTGGTGGATGTGCGTCAGGGACTGGTGGACTCGGATTTCCGTGTGGCAGATATGTTGCGTCGTGCGAAGAAGCCGGTGGTGCTTGCGGTCAATAAGGTGGACAGCATGGCAAAGTATGGCAACGATGTGTATGAGTTTTATAATCTGGGCATTGGTGACCCGATTCCGGTTTCGGCAGCTTCCAGACTGGGCATCGGTGACCTCCTAGATGAGGTGACTCGTCACTTTGGAGCGGAGCAGATTGAGCATGAGGACGATGACAGACCGAGAATTGCCATCGTAGGAAAGCCGAATGTGGGCAAATCGTCGATTATCAATAAGTTGACGGGCAGCAATCGTGTGATTGTCTCTGACATCGCAGGAACCACGAGAGATGCAGTGGACACGGAGATTGTGCACAATGGCACGGAATATATATTTATTGATACGGCAGGCTTGCGCCGCCAGAATAAGATTAAGGAAGAGTTGGAGCGATATAGCATTATCCGCACCGTGACGGCGGTGGAGAGAGCCGATGTGGTCTTGGTGGTGATCGATGCGACACAGGGCGTGACCGAACAGGATGCAAAGATTGCCGGAATTGCACATGATAACGGCAAGGGCATCATCGTGGTGGTCAATAAGTGGGATGCGATTGAGAAGACGGACAAGACCATCTACCAGTACAGCAACAAATTAAAAGAGATTCTTTCTTTTATTCCGTATGCGGAGTACGTATTTGTGTCCGCTGAGACCGGACAGAGATTGAATAAATTGTTTGATATGATTGATGTGGTGAGAGAAAATCAGAACATGAGAGTGGCAACTGGCGTGTTAAATGAGATTCTGAGCGAGGCCGTTGCGATGCAGCAACCGCCATCCGATAAGGGCAAGAGACTGAAGATTTTCTATATGACACAGGTTGCGGTGAAACCGCCGACTTTTGTGATTTTTGTGAACGACAAGGAACTGATGCATTTTTCCTACACTCGTTATCTTGAAAATAAAATTCGAGAGGCGTTTGGCTTCAAGGGAACCTCTTTGAAATTCATCGTTCGTGAGAGAAATGATAAGAATGGGAACTAAGGAGTGGAATCGTAGATAGAGAGGAAAAGCGGTAAGAGAGAGCATCGTTAAGAGGGATAGGATGTTCCAAGGAAAAAGGGAGGATATGTGCGATGGAGAGGCTGCTCTGTCTGTTGGTAGGCTATTTGTTTGGATTGTTTCAGACAGGTTATCTGTATGGAAGGATGAACGGAATTGACATTCGCCAGTATGGAAGTGGAAATTCGGGCACGACGAATGCCCTGCGGGTGCTGGGGAAAAAGGCTGGATTGATTGTATTTGCCGGAGACTTTCTAAAGACGGTGATTCCCTGTGTGGCTGTGAGACTGCTGTTTCGAGGCAGCGGTATGGAGCATCTTTTGATGCTGTACACAGGTTTGGGCGTAATTTTGGGACATAATTACCCCTGTTATCTAGGTTTTCGGGGAGGTAAGGGCATTGCAGCGACAGCGGGGATTCTGGTGGCTTCGGACATTCGTGTGACTTTGGCCTGTCTGATTGTTTTTGTGAGTCTGGTGGCCATTACCCGCTATGTCTCACTGGGGTCTTTGGTGGTTGTGGTGGTCTTTTGGGCGATGAATGCCATGTTCGCCTTTCGGGGGGACTATGGTTTGGCTGCCGGAACCATCTGGGAGTATCTCGGGGTGGCGGCTGTCATCACGCTTTTGGCATTCTGGAGACATCGGGCAAATATTGTGCGCTTGATTCATGGAAATGAGAATCCGCTTTGGGGAAAAGGAAAGAAGAAATGAGGTGAGAATCGATGGCAGAGATTGGTGTGATAGGAGCAGGAACGTGGGGAACCGCTCTGGCGAAACTTTTGGTGGAGAATGGGCATCGGGTGACGCTGTGGTCTGCGATTGGGGCTGAGATTGACGCTTTGAGAGAAAGTGGTGAGCATCCCTCTCTTCCGGGTGTGCCCCTGCCAAAGGAGTTGAACTTTACGAAGGATTTGCGGGAAGCCGTGCAAGAGAAGACGCTGTTGGTGTTGGCGGTTCCGTCCGTGTACGTAAGACAGACAGCGGCAAAGATGGCGGAGTTCGTCAAGGAAGGACAAATCGTAGTCAATGTCGCAAAGGGGATAGAGGAGGCAACGCTAAAGACGCTTTCTGAGGTCATTGAGGAGGAGCTTCCACAGGCTAAGATTGCAGTCTTATCCGGTCCCAGCCATGCGGAGGAGGTGGCAAGGAGACTGCCGACTACCTGTGTGGCCGGTGCGCATGAGAGAAGGGTGGCGGAGGAGATTCAAGCTCTCTTTATGAGCGATGTGTTTCGAGTTTACACAAGCTCAGATATGAGAGGAATTGAGCTTGGAGGTGCCCTCAAAAACGTGATTGCACTGGCCGCAGGCATTGCGGATGGTCTGGGTTACGGGGACAATACCAAGGCAGCCTTAATCACAAGGGGCATTGCGGAGATTGCACGTTTGGGCACGGCTCTGGGAGGAAAATTCCAGACCTTTTGTGGACTGTCCGGAATCGGAGATTTGATTGTGACCTGTGCCAGTATGCACAGCCGCAACCGCAGAGCCGGAATTTTAATTGGGCAGGGACGCTCAATGCAGGAGGCGATGGAGGAAGTCAAGATGGTGGTGGAAGGTGTGTACTCGGCGAAGGCGGCTTACACACTGGCACAAAAAGAGGGCATTTCCATGCCGATTGTGGAACAGGTGAATGCGGTGCTGTTTGAGGGAAAACCAGCTAGCGATGCGGTGAGGGAATTGATGCTTAGGGATAAGACCACCGAGAGCAGCGATATGGAGTGGGCAGATTTTCTCTAAGTTGCACTTTGGTGAAAGTTCATAAAAAGTCAGCCGAAATCCTTGGAAAAACTCTAAGGATTGCAGGTTGACTTTTTTTAGCACTGTCATTATAATGAAAACCAATCCTCACAGAGACATTGGGAAGAAACTTTTATGAGCTTTGTGAGAGAAGAGGAGGATTTTATTATGAGAAAAGCAATGTCAGTGATTCTTGCAGCAGCAATGGCAGCTTCTTTGGCAGCCTGCGGCGGCACATCCACAACAAGTACAACGGCAGAGAGTACAACCGCAGCCGACAGCAGTGTAGCAGAGGGAACCAGTGCAGCAGAGAGCACAGATACCGCAGCCGATGGCGATAAGACCGGAACCTTTAAAATTGGTGCGATTGGACCGATCACCGGAAGTGCAGCCGTTTATGGCACCGCTGTTATGGATGGTGCAGAGCTGGCAGTCAATGAGATTAATGCAGCAGGCGGCATCAACGGCTATCAGGTTGAGTACCAGTTTCAGGATGATGAGAATGATGTAGAGAAGTCCATCAACGCATACAATACGTTGAAGGACTGGGGTATGCAGATGCTGGTAGGAACCACCACTTCCAATCCTTGTATCTCCGTTGCAGCAGAGTCCGCAGTGGACAATCTGTTCCAGATTACACCATCTGGTTCTGCAGTGGAGTGTGTGGAGAACCCGAACGTGTTCCGTGTATGCTTCTCTGACCCTGACCAAGGAGCCGCTTCCGCACAGTACATCGGAGAGCATCAGTTGGCGAGCAAGATTGCCATTATCTACGATAGCTCCAGCGTATACTCCAGCGGTATCATGGAGAAGTTTGTGTCTGAGGCAGCAAACCAGAATTTGGAGATTGTAGCGAATGAGGCATTTACCGCAGAGACCAACACCGACTTCACCACCCAGTTGCAGAAGGCAAAGGACGGCGGAGCAGAGCTTATTTTCCTGCCCATCTATTACACAGAGGCATCCTTGATTTTGAATCAGGCAAACCAGATGGGATTGGATGTTGACTTCTTTGGTTGTGATGGTATGGATGGCATTCTTCAGGTAGAGAACTTTGATACTTCTCTGGCAGAGGGACTGATGCTGTTAACTCCTTTCGTGGCAGACGCAACGGATGAGCTGACCCAGAGCTTTGTAAGCTCCTATGAGGCAGCTTACGGTTCCACACCGATTCAGTTTGCAGCAGATGCTTACGATGCTGTTTATGCGATTAAGGCAGCAGCAGAGGATGCAGGTTTGACACCGGATATGTCCGTATCCGATCTGTGCGAGGGTCTTAAGACTTCCATGACAAAGATTACCATCAATGGTTTGACCGGTGATAACATGACATGGAATGAGGCAGGCGAGCCGGTGAAGGCACCAAAGGCAATGAAGATTGAGAATGGTGCTTACACAGCTATGGAGTAAAAAGAGTAGAAGAGAGTACTAAGAGTAGTAGTACGAGAGAAAGTACAAAGAGAAGAAATAGAGGGAGAGGATGTTCTGGAAGGATTGCAAATCATACAAAAATTGCATTTCCGGAATATCCTCTCTTGTTTCTTAAGCATTTTTGTGGTACAATGCCGATTGTTTCCAGAAGCCGCATTTTTGCACCGACTCTTCTTTGCAGCGGCGGATGAATCCAAATATTTACGTAAAGAGGTGTGAGTATGAGCTTCGTATCCTATTTAATTAATGGCATAAGCCTAGGCAGTGTGTATGCGATTATCGCACTTGGCTATACGATGGTGTACGGCATTGCCAAGATGCTGAATTTTGCACACGGCGACATCATTATGATGGGAGCTTATGTGATATTTATTGTGGTGAGCATGATGGGAATGCCGGCCCTTGTGGGAGTTTTGGCAGCCATTGTGGTGTGTACGCTTTTGGGCGTGTTGATTGAGAGAGTGGCCTATAAGCCTCTGCGTGGAGCTTCTCCTCTGGCAGTGCTGATCACGGCCATCGGTGTCAGCTATCTCTTGCAGAACGTGGCGCTGCTCTTATTTGGAGCAAATACCAAGGCCTTTACCTCCGTTGTAGGAGTGCCTGCACTGCGTTTGGCAGAGGGACAGTTGGTGATTTCTGGTGAGACGATAGTGACCATCCTTTCCTGTATCGTGATTATGATTGTCCTGACCACTTTTATCAAGAAGTCAAAAGCAGGACAGGCTATGTTAGCGGTGTCTGAGGACAAGGGAGCAGCCACCTTGATGGGCATCAATGTCAATAAGACCATTGCCTTAACCTTTGCGATTGGCTCTGCTCTGGCAGCGGTTGCAGGTGCCTTGCTTTGTTCCGCTTATCCTTCCTTGACCCCTTATACGGGTGCTATGCCGGGAATCAAGGCCTTTGTGGCGGCGGTATTTGGCGGTATCGGTTCCATTCCGGGAGCCATGATAGGAGGCATTCTCCTTGGTGTGATTGAGAATCTTTCCAAGGCCTATATTTCCTCCCAGCTTTCGGATGCCATTGTCTTTTCTGTGTTGATTGTGGTGTTGTTGGTGAAGCCTACTGGAATTTTGGGCAAAAAAATCAATGAGAAAGTGTAAGAGGTGGCGGGATGAAAACAAAAGCAGGAAATAAAAATTGGGGCAGCAATGCCATCACATACGGAATGGTCATCCTTGCTTATGCAGTGATGCAGGCGATGGTGATGAGTGGAAATATTTCCAGCCTGATGAAGGGCCTTTTGGTGCCGCTTTGCATGTATGTCATTCTTGCGGTATCCTTGAATCTAACCGTGGGTATTTTGGGAGAGTTGAGTCTGGGACATGCCGGTTTCATGTGCGTTGGAGCGTTCAGCAGTGCGGTGTTTTCTAAGTGCATGGAAGGCGTGATTCCGAATACCATGATAAGTTTTCTGATTGCTCTTGTGATTGGAGCTTTGGCAGCAGCCATATGCGGAATTTTGATTGGCATTCCTGTGCTGCGTCTGCGGGGAGACTATCTGGCGATTGTGACCCTAGCCTTTGGTGAAATCATCAAAAACATTATGAATGCGATTTATCTGGGCTTGGACTCCAAGGGTCTGCACTTTTCTTTGAAGAATGCGGCAGCCTTAAATCTGGAAGAGGGAGGACAGGTTATCATCAAGGGAGCACAGGGCATCACGGGAACTCCGAAGGTTTCCAGTTTTACCATCGGTGTGGTGTTGGTGCTGCTCACTCTGTTCATCATTATCAACCTCACGAATTCCAGAACGGGACGTGCCATTATGTCCATCCGTGACAACCGCATTGCGGCGGAATCGGTGGGAATCAATATCACCAAGTATAAATTACTGGCCTTTACTGTGTCGGCAGCTTTGGCTGGAGTTGCTGGTGTGCTATATTCGCACAACGTGTCTTCTTTGACGGCACTTCCGAAGAACTTCGGTTATAACATGTCCATCATGATTTTGGTCTTTGTGGTGCTTGGTGGCATCGGAAACATTCGTGGTTCGGTGATTGCAGCTGTGGTGCTGACCTTGCTGCCGGAGTTGCTGCGAGGCTTAAACAACTACCGTATGCTGATTTATGCGATTGTATTGATTGCGATGATGATTTTTAACTCCAGTCCGAAAGCGATCGCACTTCGCTCTCAGATAGCGGATAACTGGAAGAAAAAACACAGCAGAGAAAAGAAGGAGGCTTAAACCATGGCATTGTTGGACGTAGAAAATTTAAGTATCTCCTTCGGAGGTCTGAAAGCGGTCAATAATTTTCAGATTTCGATTCAAAAGGGAGAGTTGTATGGTCTGATTGGCCCGAATGGAGCTGGAAAGACCACGGTATTTAACCTGTTGACGGGTGTATATAAGCCAGA
Source organism: bacterium (assembly GCA_030524485.1). Classification (GTDB taxonomy): domain Bacteria; phylum Bacillota; class Clostridia; order Lachnospirales; family Lachnospiraceae; genus CAJMNU01. The sequence goes on from JAUNGR010000022.1 coordinate 10,088, forward strand.
TACAGGAAGTATCATTCTGGATGGAAAAAATATCACTGGAAAGAAAACCATTGAGATCAATCGGGACGGGATGGCAAGAACCTTTCAGAACATCCGTCTCTTCCACAATATGACGGTGTTGGACAATGTGAAGGTGGGACTTCACAATCATTACTCTTATTCCACACTGACGGGCATCTTCCGTCTTCCAAAGTACTACAAAGTGGAGAAGGAGATGAATGAGAGAGCGATGGAGCTGTTGCAGGTGTTTGACTTGCAGGACGAGGCTAATCTTCTTGCCTCCAATCTTCCTTACGGAAAGCAGAGAAAGTTGGAGATTGCCAGAGCACTTTCCACCAAGCCCAAATTGCTGCTTTTGGACGAACCAGCAGCGGGCATGAACCCGAACGAGACAGCGGAACTGATGGATACCATTCGTTTTGTCCGCAAAAATTTTGACATGACCATTTTGCTGATTGAGCATGACATGAAACTGGTGTCTGGCATCTGCGAGAAGTTGACTGTGTTAAACTTTGGTGAGGTGTTGGCACAGGGAGCGACCGCTGAGGTCTTAAAGAACCCGCAGGTAATCACGGCATATCTGGGAGAGTAGGAGGAAGAGACGATGGCAATGCTGGAAGTAAAGGATTTAAGTGTGTATTACGGTGTCATCCAAGCACTCAAGGGCATTTCCTTCTCGGTCAATGAGGGAGAAATCATCGCTCTCATTGGAGCAAACGGAGCCGGAAAGACCACCACCCTGCATACGGTCACAGGATTGATTCCTGCAAAGAGCGGACACATTCTGTTTGAGGGCAAGGACATCACAAAGGTGCCTGGATATAAGTTAGTGTCCATGGGAATTGCACATGTGCCGGAGGGAAGACGGGTTTTTGCACAGCTCTCCGTGTTGCAGAACTTAAAGCTTGGTGCTTACACACGAAAAGACAAAAAGGAGATGGAGGACACGTTGGAGATGGTTTATGAGCGTTTCCCCCGTCTAAAAGAGAGAAAAAATCAGATGGCAGGTACCCTGTCCGGTGGCGAGCAGCAGATGCTTGCGATGGGAAGGGCTTTGATGAGTCATCCGAGATTGATTGTCATGGATGAGCCATCCATGGGTCTGTCTCCGATTTATGTGAATGAGATTTTTGATATTATTGAGAGCATCAATAAGGATGGAGTGACGGTTCTTCTGGTGGAGCAGAATGCGAAGAAGGCACTCTCCATCGCAAATCGTGCCTACGTGCTAGAAACCGGAACGATTGCACTTTCCGGCGATGCTAAGGTGCTGATGGACGACGATTCCGTCAAGAAGGCCTACTTGAGCGAGTAAAGTGACATGATTCATGAAAGCCGATTGCTCCGGTCTTTGCTCCGGTCGTTGCCAGTATTCATACAGGCTTGGTTGTCAAATGTCTGTGCATCCTTGGATGCGAGCATCCAGTCTGCCCAGTCGCTTGACAAGGCTTTCAGAGTATAAAATAACCCCCTTTTGCATATAGTGGTATCAGCATATGCAAGGGGGTATTTTTATGGACAATTTTCATGTATATAAGGACATGGAGGCGAGAACAGGCGGGGAAATCTACATCGGTGTGGTGGGACCGGTCAGAACAGGAAAATCGACCTTCATCAAGCGATTTGTGGAGCAGATGGTGTTGCCAAATCTGGAAGATGAGAATGTAAAGGCAAGAACCCGAGATGAGATGCCGCAGAGTGCCACAGGAACCATGATTATGACGACAGAACCCAAATTCATCCCCAAGGAAGCTGCCAAACTGACCTTGGAGGATGGAGCACAGGCAAAGGTGAGACTAATTGACTGTGTGGGATTTATGGTGGAAGGAGCGGCTGGACATAGGGAGAACGATGCCGAACGGCTGGTGAAAACCCCTTGGTTTGATTATGAGATTCCTTTTACGCAGGCGGCGGAGATTGGCACACAGAAGGTGATTCGGGAACATTCCACCATAGGCATCGTTGTGACCTGTGACGGCTCTTTTGGGGATATCAAGCGGGAGCATTATCGGGCAGCGGAGGAAAAAACGGTGGCAGAACTAAAAGACATCGGAAAGCCCTTTATTGTGCTGTTGAACTCAGAGAGACCCTTTGCGGATGAGACCAAGAACTTAGCTCGGAGTATGGCTGTGGAGTATGGAGTCACTGTGCTTCCGGTTAACTGCGAACAGTTGCGGAAAGACGATATCACAAAGATTATGGAGAAGATTTTGGGGGAATTTCCAGTGGCGGAGCTGGATTTTTATATCCCTAAGTGGTTGGAAATTTTGCCAGACACGCATTGGCTCAAGAATAAAATGATAGAAAAAGCGAAAGCTATCCTAAAGAAGGTGACGGTGATGCGGGATGTCACAGCGGAGAATCTTTCCGAGGAAGATGAGGCCGTAAAGGAAGTTTTGGTGAAGCAGATTTGCATGGCAGATGGCAGAGTGGACATTGGGATGGAGGTGGACCATAATTTTTATTACCAGATTTTGAGCGAGTATGTGGGACTTCCGATTGAGGGAGAGTATCAACTCATGCAGACCCTCAAGGAGCTTGCAGGGCAAAAGGGCGAGTACGAGAAGGTGCAGGCAGCGATGAATCAGGTGAGATTAAAAGGATACGGGGTGGTGACACCGGAGAGAAGTGAGATTATCTTGGATGAGCCTCAGATTGTCAAGCATGGCAATAAGTATGGGGTAAAAATGAAAGCGGAAGCTCCCTCGGTGAATCTCATCAAGGCTCATATTGAGACGGAAATCGCACCGATTGTGGGAAGCGAACAGCAAGCACAAGATTTGATTGCCTACATAAAAGAAAATTCCAAGGAGAGTGAGGAAGGCATTTGGAGTACCAATATTTTTGGAAAGTCCATAGAGCAGATTGTGGAGGATGGCATTCAGGCGAAAGTATCGCAGATGACAGAAGAGTGCCAGATGAAGCTTCAGGATACGTTACAAAAGATTATTAACGACAGCAATGGGGGAATGATTTGTATTATTATATGATGATAGCATCCGTGAGCAAGGAGCCGTTTTTAGAAAAAACGAGGGGATTGCGAATGTTTTGAAGATTGCGAAAGCACAAAGTGAGGGCAATCTGGCATCATATTTTTTCTTGCGAAAAAGGGAGAGTAATGTTACACTAGGAACAGAAAGAGACGCAAGAATTTGAGCTATCTTAGAGAAGAAGGAGGACGGAAAATCAGGGGAAAAGAGTGTGCCAAAAGCTGCCTCAAAGCAGAGGAATGACAGATGACAAGGTGGGCATAAGACAGTTAGGAGGAATCGGGATGAAACTGATGTTTATTGGAGCGGATCACGAAGTGACGGGAAGTTGTCATTATGTGGAGGTAGGAAATACAAGGTTTATCGTGGATTATGGCATGGAACAGGGGGTGAATGTGTATGAAAATGCCGATTTACCGGTTTCGCCTGCAGAGTTGGATTTTATTTTGATTACCCACGCACACATTGACCATACGGGGATGTTGCCCTTGCTGGGGGTGAAGGGCTTTAAGGGACCGATTTATGCGACGATACCGACCTGTGACCTCTGTGAGATTATGTTGCGGGATACCGCACACATTCAGCAGATGGATGCCGAGTGGAGGAATCGCAAGGCAAGGAGAGCCGGTCGGGAGGAAGTTCCGCCGATTTTTACGGTGGCCGATGCGGATGCTGTGTTGAAGAATTTTGTGCCCTGTGCCTATGACACGGTGGTGGAGGTGGCAGAGGGAGTCAAAATCCGCTTTACGGATGCCGGACATCTGCTGGGGTCTGCCTCGATAGAGGTTTGGCTGACAGAGGATGGGACGGAGAAGAAGATTGTATTTTCCGGAGACATCGGAAACTTTCATAAGCCCTTGATTCGTGACCCGCAATATATCAAGGAAGCGGACTATGTGGTGATGGAGTCCACCTACGGAAATCGCTACCACAAAGCGGGAGGAAACCACACGGCCCAGCTAGCGGGTATCATTCAGAGAACCTTGGACGCGGGCGGCAATGTCGTGATTCCAGCCTTTGCGGTGGGACGCACGCAGGAGATTTTATATTTCATTCGCCACATCAAGGAGGAAGGACTGGTGAAGGGACACGATGGGTTTCCAGTCTATGTGGACAGCCCTCTTGCGGTGGAGGCAACCCACATCTTCAAAGAAAATATGACCATCTGCTACGACGAGGAGACCAAGGCCTTGGTGGAGAGGGGAGTGAATCCCATTTTCTTTGATGGACTCTATCTTTCCGTCACAAGTGAGGAGTCCAAGGCCATCAACTTTGATATGACACCGAAGGTCATCATTTCCGCCGCCGGAATGTGCGATGCCGGACGAATTCGCCATCATCTCAAGTACAATCTCTGGAGACCGGAATGTTCGGTGGTTTTTGCGGGCTATCAGGCGGAAGGCACATTGGGACGGCTTTTGATGGATGGAGCCACCTCAGTGAAAATCTTGGGAGATACGATCGATGTGCAGGCCAAGATAGAGATGATTGACGGCATCAGCGGACATGCGGACCGAGGTGGCCTCTTCCGCTGGATAGAGGCATTTGAGAAGAAGCCTGCCCATGTCTTTGTCGTTCATGGGGAGGACAGCGTCTGTGAGAGCTTTGCGGCAGACCTGCATGAGAAGTTGGGACTTTTGGCGGATGCCCCTTTCTCTGGGAGTGAGTATGACTTAAAGCAGGGCTGCTTCCTGCGTATCACGCAAGGTGTGCCATTAAAGAAGGATAGCACGCCAGTGAAGAAGGCAGCACCTGTATTTGAGAGGCTCTTGGCAGCTGGAAATCGCTTGCTTGCGGTGATTCGGCACAACGAGGGCGGAGCCAACAAGGATTTGGCGAAGTTTGCAGACCAGATTTTGGCTCTGTGTGAGAAGTGGGACCGCTAGTGTCTGTCCCGCAAAATAAGCAAAAGGAGTTTCGGAAATGAAGGTACAGATTTATACGGACGGTTCTGCCAGAGGCAATCCAGATGGTCCGGGAGGTTATGGGGTGGTACTCCAATATACAGACCCAGCCGGTGTCTTGCATGAGAGGGAACTGTCCTGCGGTTATAAGAAGACTACAAACAATCGCATGGAGTTGATGGCGGCAATCGTGGGTTTGGAGGCTTTAAACCGCCCCTGTGAGGTGGAACTGTACTCGGATTCCAAGTATCTGGTGGATGCCTTTAACCAGAAGTGGATAGATGGATGGCTCAAAAAGAATTGGAAACGTGGGAAAAACGAGCCAGTCAAGAATGTGGATTTATGGAAGAGGCTGCTGGAGGCCAAGAAGGCACATCGGGTACAATTCATTTGGGTGAAGGGACACGATGGACATCCGCAAAACGAGAGGTGCGACCGTCTGGCAACGACAGCGGCGGATGGGAAGGAGCTTTTGGATGATTTGGGTTTGGCACCACTCTCATGAAACCTTACGCAAATCTTACAAAATATTACCATTTGCGGATAGAGGTTTTCTTTCGTTTCAGAATGTGATATGAAATAGGTATTAGGAAAAAAGTTTGAGAGAAAGAAACGAAACGAAGAGACAGAAATGAAGAGACAGAAATGAGAGGATATCCGTGAAAAAGGCAAAGAGAATCTGGTGGATTATTTTTGGTATTATTTTGATAGGAAGTGTGTTGACGTTAGCCATACGAAGTCGGATTGCCAAGGTGGAGAACCGAGATTCGCTGCAGACAGCTAAGGTGCTGGAGTTTGCTCTGACAAATGGAGCGGATTCCGGCACTTCGGCACAAAATCGGCAGCAGGCAGATACCCTTGCGGAGACCGGAGTGTGGCAGCCCGAGGAAGAGGAAGAAGCTCCCACCATAGCAGAGAACGAGATGGAGATGGAGGAGACGGTGGCGGCTCCAGGGAGTGAGCCGCCTATGCTATCTGGTAGCTCATCGGGCAGCGGGGAAGCTGCAGCTGCGGCCGCTTTGGAGGCGGAGGAGACGGCAAAGGAAGGCCTTTCTGAGGAAGAAGGCACAGAGCCGCCGGAGGTGCTCGATGCCCAGAGTGAGCCGCCGGCGATCTTGATTTCGCCGCTGACAGGAAGTCTGGCAGTAAACGATGGCGAAAAGGAGTTGCCTTCCTATGAGGAGGAGAAGAGCCGTCTCTCGGCAAGGATAGCGGACTTGGAGAAGCAGATAGCGGGACGCTGGGAGAAGGACACCGATGAGACCATGACTTCCAAAATGACCGCTGCCAATTATGAATATTCGGTCTGGGAGAATGAGATGACCCAGACCGTGGGACTGCTTGCAGAGGTCTTACCGGAGGAGAGCTATGAGCAGTTGCTGGACGGGCAGAGCCGTTGGAAGAAGACGAGGGAGAGTGAGGCGGCGGCAGCGGCCTCCAAATGGCAGGGCAGTTCCCGAGAAAATTTGGAATATATCAAGTCCTGTTCTTCTCTGACGAAAACTCGTTGCTTGCAGTTGGTGAACACCTATCTGGAAGCTTTGCAGAAACAGGAAGGAAAAGAACTTGATAAATAAAAATTCCTATGATAGGATAGGGAGAGCACGTAGTGCGGAGCAATCCGTGGTAGAATAAGTGCGAGCTGTGAGAAAACAGGAACGCTGCACAGCCACAGAATGAGAGTTAAAGGAGGAAGAAACTCATGTCTACGAATGTATACGATACGCTGTTGGAGCGTGGGTTTATTGAGCAGACGACACACGAGGCGGAGATACGGGAATTATTAGGAAAAGAGAAAGTTACCTTTTATATTGGTTTTGATGCCACTGCAGACAGCTTGACCGCAGGACATTTCCTGACCATCATGGCGATGATGCATATGCAGAGAGCCGGACACAGACCGATTGCTCTGCTGGGTGGTGGAACCACCATGATTGGTGACCCGTCCGGAAAGTCTGATATGAGAAAGCTGATGACCCGAGAGACCATAGATTACAATGCCAAGAGATTCTACGAGCAGCTCTCTCGCTTTATCACGTTTGACAACGACCAAGCCATCATTGAGAACAATGCAGACTGGCTGTTGGATTTGAATTATGTTGAGTTCTTGAGAGAGGTGGGCGTGCATTTCTCGGTCAACAAGATGTTGACTGCAGAGTGCTACAAGCAGAGAATGGAGAAGGGACTCACTTTCTTTGAGTTCAACTACATGTTGATGCAGTCCTACGATTTCTTGGTGCTGAACAGAAAGCACAACTGCTGCCTGCAGCTGGGGGGAAATGACCAGTGGTCCAACATTTTAGGCGGTGTGGATTTGATTCGTAGAAAAGAGCAGAAACCGGCTTACGGTCTGACCTTTAAGCTTCTGACCACCAGTGAGGGCATTAAGATGGGTAAGACCATGAAGGGAGCCGTATGGCTGGATGCAGAAAAGACCAGTCCTTACGAGTTCTACCAGTATTGGAGAAACATTGAGGATGTCAAGGTGGAGGAGTGTCTGGGACTTTTGACCTTCTTACCTATGGATGAAGTGAGAAGACTAGGCAGCCTTCCGGGAGCGGAGATCAATCAGGCAAAAGAGGTTCTGGCTTACGAAATCACCAAGATTGTACATGGAGAGGAAGAGGCAAAGAAGGCACAGGATGCAGCGAGAGCCATCTTTGTACATGGGGCAGGCAGTGCGGACATCCCGACCACCGAGATGGAGAAGGAAGAGCTGGATGCAGGTGTGGATTTGATTAGCCTGATGGTGCTCACAAAGCTGGCGGCAAGCCGCTCAGAAGCAAGAAGACTGATTCAGCAGGGCGGTGTGAGCGTCAACGAGGAGAAGGTGACGGAGTTTGACCGCAAGTTCACAAGTGCGGATTTGAACGAAGAGAATGCTCTGTTAATCAAGAAGGGCAAGAAGGGCTATCATCAGATTAAGCTGGAATAGCAAAGGAGGAAGGCCTATGGAGTTGGTAATGCAGACCTTATTTAAGTTCGTATTTTTGGTGATTGTGGCTGGTGCGGGGCTGGTACTGGGAAAGAAGTACAGAGACCATAAGGACGCACAGACGACCAAAGACTGACCGAAGGGCTTGCCGGAATGCAGATGCGAATGCACTGTGTTTCGGCAGCTTCTGTGAGTGAGAGAGGGATAGAGTTACAGATTTACGATAGATTTTAGGAGGAAGAAACAGCATGAAAGCATATGGTGTAAATGAGCTTCGGAGAATGTTTCTGGAGTTTTTTGAGAGCAAGGGACATCTGGCAATGAAGAGTTTTTCTCTTGTTCCTCACAACGATAACAGCCTTTTACTTATTAACTCTGGTATGGCACCGTTAAAACCGTACTTTACCGGACAGGAGATTCCGCCGAGAAAGCGAGTGACCACCTGCCAAAAGTGTATTCGTACCGGTGATATTGAGAACATCGGAAAGACCGCACGTCATGGTACCTTCTTTGAGATGCTGGGAAACTTTTCTTTTGGAGATTATTTTAAGACGGAGGCCATTCATTGGTCTTGGGAATTTTTGACGGAGGTGGTAGGACTGGATGCCAATCGCCTGTATCCGTCTGTGTACTTGGATGACGATGAGGCCTTTGCCATCTGGAATCAGCAGATAGGAATTCCGAAGGAAAAAATCTTTCGTTTTGGAAAAGAGGACAATTTCTGGGAGCATGGCTCCGGTCCCTGCGGTCCCTGTTCTGAGATTTATTACGACCGTGGAGAGAAGTATGGCTGTGGCAAGCCGGGATGTACGGTAGGCTGCGATTGTGACCGCTACATTGAGGTTTGGAACAACGTATTTACCCAGTTTGACAGCGACGGACATGGAAATTATACCGAGCTGGAGCATAAAAACATCGATACGGGTATGGGTTTGGAGCGTCTGGCTGTCATTGTGCAGGATGTGGACTCCCTATTTACCGTGGACACCAACAAGGCTCTGTTGGACCGTGTCTGCGAGCTGGCACACACCAAGTATCAGGTGGAGCATGAGACGGATGTCTCTTTGCGGATTGTGACCGACCACATCAAGTCCTGTACCTTCATGATTTCCGATGGCATTATGCCTTCCAATGAGGGAAGAGGCTATGTGCTGCGCCGCTTGCTGCGTCGTGCTGCACGTCACGGAAGAAAGCTGGGCATTGAAGGGAAGTTCCTCGCCGACTTGAGTAGCACTGTGATTGCCCTCTCCAAGGACGGATATCCGGAGCTGGAAGAGAAGAAGGCCATGATTTTTAGAGTGCTGACCGAGGAGGAGGACAAGTTCAACAAGACCATAGACCAAGGACTTAGCATTCTGACGGAAATGCAGAGCTGGATGCACGCTGAGGGCGTGGATGTGCTTCGGGGAGTCGATGCCTTCAAGCTCTATGATACCTATGGCTTCCCTCTGGATTTGACCAAGGAGATTCTGGAAGAGTATGGTTTAGGTGTGGATGAGGAAGGGTTTGCTGCTTGTATGCAAGAGCAGAGAGAAAAGGCGAGAGGGGCAAGAAAAGAGACCAACTACATGGGAGCGGATGTTACCATTTATCAGTCCATCGATCCTTCCATCACCACAAAGTTTGTCGGCTATGACAGACTGGTGCATGACTCTGCCATCACTGTGCTGACCACGAAGGACGAGCTGGTGGAGGCTCTGACCGATGGACAGGAAGGCACCATTCTGGTGGAGGAGACTCCTTTCTATGCGACCATGGGTGGACAGAATGCGGACATTGGAACCATTGTGAGTGCCAATGGCGAGTTTTTGGTGACCGATACCATCCGTCTTCAGGGTGGAAAAGTTGGACATGTCGGAAAGATGCTTCGTGGTATGTTCCAGAAGGGCGAAATTGTCACCTTGAAGGTGGATGAGGAGAATCGTCGTGCAACCGCAAAGAACCACAGTGCAACTCACCTTCTTCACAAGGCTTTGCGTATGGTGCTGGGAGAGCATGTGGAGCAGGCCGGCTCTCTGGTAACAGCAGACCGTCTGCGTTTTGACTTTACCCACTTCTCAGCGATGACCGCCGAGGAGATTCAGAAGGTGGAGGACATTGTAAATGCTGAGATTCGTGCTGCTCTGCCGGTTATCACGGAGGAGATGACGCTGGAGGAGGCAAAAAAGACCGGTGCGATGGCTCTGTTTGGCGAGAAGTACGGCGAGAGGGTTCGTGTCGTGAAGATGGGAGACTTCTCCACCGAGCTTTGTGGCGGAACCCATGTGGCGGACACGGCTTCCATCTCCTACTTTAAGATTCTCTCTGAGGCAGGCATTGCCGCAAACGTGAGACGTATCGAGGCCTTGACCGGAGACGGTTTGTTGCACCACTATGAGACGGAGGAGAAGGAGTTGTTTGCCGCAGCGAAGGCAGCAAAGACCACTCCAACGGCACTCACAGAGAAAATTGCAGCGATGTTGGAGGAAATCAAGGCTCTGCACTCGGAGAATGAGAAGTTGAAGAATCGTCTGGCAAACGAGGCGGTGGGAGATGCCTTAAGTCAGGTCAAAGAAGTCGGAGGCGTGAAGCTGCTTGCTTTGAAGGTTCAGGATGTGGATATGAACGGTTTGAGAAATCTGGGAGATTCTATGAAGGAGAAGCTTGGCGAGGGCGTGGTGCTCATTGCTTCCTCCGAGAATGGAAAGGTGAATCTGATGGCGACAGCGACCGAGGGAGCTTTAAAGCAGGGCGTTCATGCGGGCAATCTGATTAAGGGCATTGCCGCTCTGGTTGGCGGTGGCGGCGGTGGCCGTCCCAATATGGCACAGGCAGGTGGAAAGAATCCGGCAGGAATCGACGCAGCCCTCCAAAAAGCAGAGGAAGTTTTGGCAGCTCAGATAAAATCTTAAAATTTCCTGTTGACGAATAGAGAATTTATGATATAATGCTAGTAGTGCAATAAAAATACCCAAACAGTTGTATTTGTGATGCACAATTTCACAACTGGAGGGAGGTTAGGTGTGAGCTATGTCTAATGTCATCGTAAAAGATAACGAAAGTTTAGACAGCGCTTTACGCAGATTCAAAAGAAACTGCGCAAAGGCTGGTATTCAGCAGGAGATTCGCAAGAGAGAGCATTACGAGAAACCAAGCGTAAGACGCAAAAAGAAATCTGAAGCTGCTAGAAAACGTAAATTCAACTAATTTCACAGTGGGTCTTTGACCTTGTGAGAAGGGTGTCACCCATAGTCTAAGATGAGACTATGGGTGGCACTTTTGTTCTTTTACAGGAAAGTGTAGTATCATCCTTTTTGAGGCTGCATATATTGCAGTGTAGGTGTGCACTCGGCGGGCTTGTCTGTGTGAGGTCGAGGCAGGGGAGAGTCAGGGAGGTGGCAGGAATGTTCCGAAAGATGGCAGAATTCTTAGCTTCCTGTGGCGTTCCAAAAGATGTGGTGCTGGGGGAGTTGCTCGTATCCTTTGTGGGGCGGCACTGCCTTGTGATTGAGAATTATCGGACTCTTCTTCTCTGTGAGGAGAATGAGATTCGGGTGCAGGCAAAGAATTGCAGGTTGATAGTGAGGGGAAAGCGTCTGGGGATTGTCTATTATGACAAGGAACAGATGAAGATTTGCGGGGCGATTCAGAGCACGGAGTTTGAGTGAGAGGAAAGAGGATGGCTATGATGCGATGGCTGATACATATGTGGCAGGGATATCTGTGGGTGCAGGTGTTTGGAGAGGCACCGGAGCGGTTTTTTAATCTCTGTCGGATGCAGGAGATAGAACTCTGGAACCTTCGCAGAGGAGAGGAGGGCTGTTTTTGTTGCATGACGGTGGAGGGGTTAAAAAGAAGCAAATATCTGCTGCGTAAGGCAGGGCTGAGATTGAGGATTTGCAGGAAGGCAGGGCTGCCCTTTTTTTTATACCGCAATCGAAAACGAAAGCTGAGTGCGTTCGCACTGTTGCTCTTTGCTGGACTTTTGGCTGGAATGACGCTCTTTATTTGGGACATCTCTTTTGAGGGGAATCACCGCTACACGGATGAGATGCTTTTGGACTATCTGAGGGAGCAAAAGATTGATTTTGGCAAGATAAAGTATCGGATTTCCTGTGAGGAGCTGGAGGAGAGGCTACGGCTGGACTTTCCAGACATTACTTGGGTCTCGGCGAGGGTGGAGGGAACGAGATTGGTGGTGCAGCTGAGGGAAAATAGGTTGTTGGGGGAGAAAGCGGAGGAGAAGGAGAGGGAGTTACCCTGTGATCTGGTGGCTGAGAAGGCCGGAGTGATTGTCAAGATGCAAGTGAGAAGCGGGCTTCCCAAGGTGAAGGTTGGGGAAACGGTGGAGGAAGGACAGCTTTTGGTGGAGGGACGGGTTCCCATCGTGAACGATGCCAAGGAGGAGGTGAGAGAGCAGGAGGTGGTGGCGGATGCGGAGATTTTTGCCCGCTGCGAGAGCCAATATGAGGAGAGTTTTTCCTTGTTGCACGAGGAGAGGTCTTGGACGGGGAGGGAGAGAAGGGGGATTTATCTTCGGCTCTTTCGCAAGGCCTTTGTGTGGATGCTGCCAAAGCCTCAAAATAGCGACTGGGAGGTGACGACGCAGCTGCAATCGCTGTGCATTTGGGAGCGATTCGTTTTGCCGGTTTCGTTTGGAACGATTCGAGCGAGAGAATACATTCCTTATGAAACTTGGTACAGCGAGGAGGAGGCGGAGGCGGTGGGAAGGGAGAAGTTTTCGGAATTTCTTTCAAAATTCACACAAAAAGGGGTGCAAATTCTTGAAAATGATGTTAAAGTAGTAAGCAATGGCTCAGAAGGTACTATTTTGGGCAGACTAAGCACAGTGGAGCAGATAGCACTTGCCAAGGAGAGGCAGGAGCCGTCTGCCGAAGAGACGGAGGAAGATGGCGGCGAATGAGTATATTGGAGACAATCATTGAGATTCCGATGGAACACGAACAAAATGTATATGGTCAGTTTGACAGTTATCTAAAAAAGATTGAGAGAGTCCTGCATGTGACTATGGTTTCCAGAGACGGTTCCCTAAAAATTGTGGGACCGGAGCAGGCCGTGCGGCGGGCAAAGAGCGTGTTAAATAATTTGGTGGAACTCTCTAAGAGGGGCAATTCCATTGCGGAGCAGAACGTGGATTATGCACTTTCTCTCTGTCTGGAGGAAGCGGACGGAAAGATTTTGGAGATTGATAAGGACATCATCTGCCTGACAGCAGGGGGAAAACCGGTGAAGCCAAAGACGGTGGGACAGAAGCAATATGTGGATGCCATCCGCAAAAAGATGATTGTGTTTGGCATAGGACCGGCGGGAACCGGAAAGACCTATCTGGCGATGGCAATGGCGATTCAGGCCTTCAAGAACGGGGAGGTGGGAAAGATTATCCTGACCAGACCGGCGATTGAGGCAGGGGAGAAGCTGGGCTTTTTGCCCGGAGATTTGCAGAGCAAGATAGACCCCTATCTGCGTCCTCTTTATGATGCCCTGTATCAGATTATGGGAGCGGACAGCTATCTGCACAATGCGGAAAAAGGGCTGATTGAGGTGGCTCCTCTTGCTTATATGAGAGGGCGAACGCTGGACAATGCCTACATCATCCTAGATGAGGCACAGAACACCACTCCGGCTCAGATGAAGATGTTTTTAACGAGAATCGGTTTTGGCTCCAAGGTGATTGTCACCGGAGATAAGACCCAGAAGGATTTGCCAGGGGGTATGGCTTCGGGCTTGGACGTAGCGATGCGGGTGCTGGGAAAGATTGAGGACATTGCCTTTTGCACACTGACCAATCGGGATGTGGTGCGGCATCCCTTGGTGCAGAAGATTGTGCAGGCTTATGATGACTATGAGAAGAAGGAGGAGGCAGCTGAGAAGAAGAGAACGCCTCGCCTGAAACGGGGAATGCAGAAACCGCAATTTCGCCGTTAGAGAGAGTGGATGCAAAGGAGAAAAAAAGGATGACGATTTCTATTTCGTATGAGACGGAGAAAAAGTTGGAGCTTCCCTACACAGAGATTATCGAAAAGGTGATTCAGGAAGCGATGGATTATGAGGCTTGTCCCTATGAGGCTGAAATCAACGTGGTACTCACGGATAATGAGGAAATTCAAAGAATCAATCAGGAGTTTCGAGGGATGGATAGAGCTACCGATGTGCTGTCCTTTCCTTTGGTGGATTATGAGACTCCGGCGGATTTCTCTCATTTGGAGGATGCGGCAGAAGATTATTTTAATCTGGAGACCGGTGAGTTGATGTTAGGGGATATCATAGTGTCTGTGGAGAAGGTGCAGGAACAGGCAGCCAGTTATGGGCATTCCCAGACGAGGGAACTGGCCTTTTTGATTGCTCACAGTATGCTGCACTTGTTTGGCTATGACCACATGGAGGATGAGGAACGTGTGGTGATGGAGAGAAAGCAGGCAGAAGTGCTGGATAGGCTTGGCTATCGCAGGTAGTCAAAAAAGTATCATGAGAGAAAAGAGTAAGAGAAGAGAGTGAAACGGTGATGGAAGAAAATACGAGAACGAGAAATAGGGGAGTATCCAGGGGGCGAAATCAAGGTCGCTCAAAGCGTGAGGGGGAAAGAGAAGGAACAGTGCCCCAAAGAAGGGAGTCTTCCCCCAAATCACAAAAGTCCTCCAATTTTTTGATTCAGGGTTCCATTCTTGCAGTCAGCGGCATTGTGGTTCGTCTGATTGGCATTTTGTATCGGGTTCCCCTCATTCGGATTGTTGGGGATGAGGGCATGGGCTATTATTCCAATGCTTTTTCGGTGTATCAGATTTTGCTGCTGCTGTCCTCCTACAGTATGCCTCTAGCGATATCAAAGATGGTGTCGGTGCGCATGGCCAAGGGAGAATATCGCAATGTAAAAAATGTGCTGCACGTGGCCTTGTTGTACGCAACGGTGGTGGGAGCCGTGGGAGCGGTGATTGTGTGGTTTGGTGCGGACTTTTTTGCCACCCGCTTCTTTCCCATGCCCTACTGTGTGTATGCCCTGCGAACGCTGGCTCCCACCATCTGGGTGATGGCATATCTGGGCGTGTACAGAGGCTATTTTCAGGGTTTGGGCACGATGGTGCCGACGGCCATTTCACAAATTTTTGAGCAGATTGTCAATGCGGTGGTCAGTGTGGTGGCTGCCAGCATCCTGTTTGGCATTGGTTTAAAATCCAATCTGGTGTATGAGAATGACCAATATGCCAATGCCTTCGGCGCAGCTGGAGGAACCATAGGAACCGGAGCGGGAGCTTTGGCAGCTCTGTTCTTTTTGCTATTTTTATTTGGGCTTTACAAGAAAACCATACGTAGGCAGCTGCGAATGGATAAACACAGCAGTCTGGAATCTTATCGCATGATTACTTATATTATGGTTGCCACAGTGATTCCTGTGATTTTAAGCACGGCGGTGTATAACATCAATGGCATTTTGGACAGCAGTATTTTTGGACACTGTATGACCTTTTTGGGGCAGGGAGAGCAATATTCCACCTTGATTGGCGTGTATTCCGGAAAGTACCAACTGCTCATCAATGTGCCGATTGCCATTGCCAGTGCCCTAAGTTCCTCCCTGATTCCCGCTCTGACACGGGCGGTAGCGGGAGGAGACCGAAAGGAAGTGATTGAACGCATCTACATGGTCAATCGCTTCGCTATGATAGTTGCCATTCCCTCAGCGGTGGGCTTGGCGGTGTTGGCAGAACCCATTCATGGGCTGCTGTTTGCAGGGGATGACAATGCCCTCTCGATTTCTATGACCATGTGTGGTTCTTTGACGGTGGTTTTGTATTCCCTGTCCACGGTCAGCAATGCGATTTTGCAGGGGATTAACCATATGAACATTCCCATTCGCAATGCCTTGGTGTCTTTGGTGCTGCACCTTGCCTTTTTGGTACCCATGGTGTTGGTTTTCCATATGGGCGTGTACAGCTTGGTTTTTGCCAACATGCTGTTTGGTTTGTTTATGTGCATTCTAAATTGGTTGGTTATCAGCCGCTATCTGCACTGCCGTCAGGAAATCAAGAAGACTTTTGTGATTCCGACTGTTTCTGCCCTCTGTATGGGGCTGGCGGCCTTTGCTGTGTATCGAGGGCTGTCCGGAAGGCTGGGAAATACAATTCCGACCCTGCTTGCCATTGCTGTCGCCATTTTGGTCTATGGCATCTTGCTGCTGCGGCTGCGGGGCATCAGTCAGAGGGAGTTAGCTTCCATGCCGGGAGGAAGGAAGCTAGGGAAATGTCTGCGTAGACTGCATCTGCTTCCCTAAGGAAACTGTCTGCAACGCTTCGTAAATATTCGCAATGGTTCGCAACCGTCCGTAACCGTCCGCTGAAATATGTGAAAGTGTGCATGTTTTTGAAAAAATTGACAGATACTATACCCATCAAAGGAGGGATTTCCTATGAAACGGTATCGTATCTGTTTTTTTATGTTGGTGGTGGCAGTGTTTGCTTTTTTATCCGGAGGATTTTTCTATACCGCTAAGGCGGAGAGGGAGCAGGAAAGATTGCAGCAGGAGGCTCTTAGAAAGCAGGAGGAAGAACAGGAGAGGAAGGAGCAGCAGCTGCAAAAACAATTGCTTTCCGAGTATGAGAAGATGGCAAAGGAGGCGGCCGCATTGAATCCTTCTGCCTCCAGTGAGAGTACGGGGCAGGGAGAGTACTATCTGGTAGAGGAAAATGGTTTTTTGTTGGTTTTTAATCGGGATAGAACCACGCTCTGCCTGCACACGCACATGCCTCTGAGTGAGTTTCCCGAGGAGGAGCAGGCAAAGCTGATGAAGGGAATTTGGTTTTCCAGTATGCTGGAAGTGTTTAACTATTTGGAGTCTTTTACGAGTTGAGAGGAGGCGAAGGAGGCCAAGAAGGTGTCCTTTGCTCCCTCGGAGAGCAGGCCCAAGGTATGAAGAACCGCTTCCAAGTCTGTGGAGTAGTTTTGGCGAAAGGCATAGTAGGCTCCATAGATGCAAAAGCTTAGGAAGGTCTGAAAGGTGGTATCTTCCTGATGGTTTGGGTAGGCAGCAAAGACGAGTTTTTTGATGCCAAGTTCCAGACGCAGAGGCAGGTGGGCTGCCTGATTGCCGGAAAAGATGGTGCGGATTAGATTTTCTTGGGCAATGCAGGCGAGGGCTAGCTCACGGGTGAAGGTGGCCGGATGGGTGAGGATGGAGCTGGGGTCGCTGAGGTTTTGGATGATGGATTCCACAAGTTCCTCTTCTATGGAGTCTGACAGGGCAAAGATGTCCTGATAATGGGCATAAAAAGTAGACTTATTGATTTGAGCGGCAGCGGCCAGCTCCCGAACGGTAATTTTTTCCAAAGGTTTCTGAGAGCGCAGAGCGAGGAAGGCGTTGAGGATGCCTCTTCTGGTCTTTTCAATTCGTAAATCCATACAAAGAAGGTCCTTTCTGGAGAGAAGTCGATGTTTCCTGTCGGACAAGATATCCGACAATTTTTTAAATTGGTTGGATAAGCACCGATTGCAGAGATGTGTCGGTGGCTTTTTTTTCTTTTTTTTGTACAATAGAAACGAAGGGGAGTCCTATGTGTGAGTGTTATGTGTAGGGCATAGGTCTCTAAAAGTAGTATAACGTGTTTGGGAGGTTTTGGGAATGGATTTCTATGGATTTTATACAGGAAAAGAGTTTCAGGCATATGAATATCTGGGAGCACATGTGGAGGGGAAGGAGACGGTCTTTCGGACTTTTGCCCCGAATGCGAGAGAGATTTGGGTGATAGGGGAGTTTAACGATTGGCAGGGAACGCCAATGCAGAAGGTATACGACGGAAATTTCTGGGAGTGCCGCATTGAGGGGGCAAAAGAGGGGATGATGTACAAGTACCGGATTCATGGAGCCAATGGAAGGATTTTGGACCATTGCGATCCCTATGGGTTTGGAATGGAGCTGCGGCCGCACAGTGCCTCTTTGATTCGTCGTTTGGATAAGAGGCAGTGGAAGGATGCGGCATGGATGGAAAAACGCAGCGTTTGTAAGGATAAGCCCTTGAATATTTATGAATTGCATATGGGGTCCTGGAAGAAAAAGACGGAGGCAGAAGATGGCTGGTATTCCTACACGGAGATGGCGAAGCTGTTGGTGCCTTATTTGAAGGAAAATCATTATCAGTACATAGAGGTGCTGCCCTTATCGGAGCATCCGATGGATGCCTCTTGGGGGTACCAGAATACAGGATTTTTCAGTCCGACTTCCCGCTATGGGACGGCTGAGCAGCTGCAGGAGTTTGTGGACTATCTGCATCGCAACGAGATAGGAGTGATTTTGGATTTTGTGCCGGTGCATTTTGCGGTGGACGATTATGCCCTGTGGCAGTATGACGGAACGGCTCTGTATGAATATCCGCATGTGGATGTAGGGGTCAGCGAGTGGGGAAGCTGTAATTTTATGCATTCTCGAGGTGAGGTAAGAAGTTTTCTACAGTCAGCGGCATACTATTGGCTGGAAAAGTATCATATGGATGGTCTGCGTATGGATGCGGTCAGCAATTTAATTTATTGGCAGGGGGATGTCAGAAGAGGAGAGAATAAAGGAGCTTTGCAGTTCCTTCAGACCATGAATGTCGGTTTGAAGGAGGCCTTCCCCACGGCTATTTTGGCAGCGGAGGACTCCAGTGCCTATGTGGGAGTGACGAAAGCCGTGAGCGAAGGTGGATTGGGCTTTGACTATAAGTGGGATATGGGCTGGATGAATGATACTCTGGATTACTGCAAAAAAAATCGTAGGGAGAGGGAGCAGGTGTATCACCAGCTTACGTTTTCGATGCAGTATTTCTATCAGGAGAATTACATCCTTCCGCTTTCTCACGATGAGGTGGTGCATGGCAAAGCTTCGATTTTCCAAAAGATGAATGGGGATTATGAGGGAAAGTTTCCACAGGCGAAGACGCTGTATCTGTATATGTTTACCCATCCTGGAAAGAAATTGAATTTTATGGGAAATGAATTTGCACAGGTGAGGGAGTGGGACGAGAAGAGGGAGCAGGATTGGATGTTGTTTGCATATCCAAATCATGAAAACTTCTATAATTTTATGAAAAAGCTGCATCAGGTTTATGAGAAGACTCCGGCTCTCTATGAGAAGGATTATGACAGGGAGGGCTTTGTGTGGGTGGATTGTGCCCAGACCAAGCCTTGCGTGTATGTGTATGAGAGACGCTCGGATTATCAGAGAGTGCTGGTGCTTTTGAATTTTTCGGATGAGACGCAGACCTTTGCGGTGAATCCGGAGGATAAGAAGGGGTTGAAGCTTCTGATAGCGACGGATGAGGAAAAGTTTGGAGGGGAGAGAACGTATCGGAGGAAGTTGTCCAGTAAGGCGGGGGCGTTGGAGGTGGAGTTGGGAGCGTTTTCGGCACAGTGCTATGAGGTGTTGGAGTAGAGGGAGGAGACCCGCCCACTTGTCTGTGGCAGTAGAAAGACGCAGACCCACTCT
>JAUNGR010000168.1 GCA_030524485.1 bacterium
TAATAGGCCATAACCGAGGTGGCATTGCCCGGTCCTCCCTGTGTCAGCACACTGATTAAGTCAAAAACCTTGAAGGAACCTATAATTCCCATCACGGCAAGAAAAAAGGTGGTCGGTGCTACCATAGGCACCGTAATAAAAAGAAACTGTTGTCTGGCATCTGCACCATCAATCTGTGATGCTTCGTACAAATCCAAAGGAATGTTTTTTAATCCCGCCATATACACAGCCACATAGTAACCAATCTGCGTCCAAACATTGATGACCATAATCGCTACCAAAGCCCATTTTCCATCTACCAGCCACTTTGGTGGATTTTGGATGCCAATGGACATCAAAAATTGGTTGATGGGACCATAGTTCGGCTGAAGCAGCACCTGCCAGACCGTACAGACTGCCACCACACTGGCGATATAGGGAATAAAAATCATTGCCCGAACGGCTTTTCCCCCATAAGTGTGCCGATTAATCAGTTCTGCCGCTACCAGTCCCAAAATCAAAAGCACTGGAATGGTCACAGCCGTAAAGATAAGATTGTTCACAAGAGACACTTGAAACCAATCGTCTCGAAACAAGCGAATGTAATTATCTAACCCATTAAAGTGCATCCCCTTCCAGCCCTTCAAAAAATTCCACTCTGTAAAACTAATGCCCAAGGACATCACCACAGGAATGAAAATAAAAATAAGAAATCCTAGAAAGCCAGGGAGAATAAACAAAAATCCCGTCAAATTCTCCTTCCTTTGCATCTTTCTCTTTCCCTCACGTTTTGCTTCCGTCATAGAATACCTCCTTCGTTCTCTCTTTTACTCCATTCTCTCGCCTCTACTTCTCTACTTCATCCCTGTCTTGTACACCGTCTTCTTCTCTCCTTGTCCCCACTATACGTTCTTATCGTCCTGCTGTAAACTTGACATTTCTTCCCCATGATGAAATTCGTACACTTCTTCTCAAATTGCATGTTTCGTCATTGACACTTCTTACCCCCGTCACTATAATGTGTAATATGTATAATTTATTCCATTTGGAGGTGACTTTTATGGCAACTTTTCACAACAAGTCTCACAACACCAAACAGCGTTTTCTTAACTCCGTGATGATGCGTTTTGCCTACACATATTTTGTCATCATGGTCACTGTGCTGCTCTGTCTGCTCCCCATTTTTTGTGCACTCATCCGCAATGAGGAAGAAAAAGTGATGCAACGCATTTCGGCACAGGCAGAATCTGCCATCCAAAGCAACCGCCAAAAGAGGGAGGAGTTGTTTGCTGCGACCAGAAATCTTTACAATGACCCCAAATTGCTGGAAATGTATTACAACAGTACCCGAACTCCCAATGCCTCTCTCTTTTACAACATGACACAGCTCCAAGCTCGCATGAAGCTTTACTATCAGAATCTTGGCGATGTACAACAGGTACTTCTATATCTTCCCAAATTTAATTATGTGTTAACAGACAGCTATATTTTTAGCAGCCGAGAGGAATATTATAAGCACCAACAATCCTCTCTCTATGAGAAACAGGACTGGCTCGCCTTTCTTTTGGAGGATTCTTCCGCTCTTTTGCGGATTTATCCGGATAAACTTAGCGATTCTCTCCGCTCCGAAACCAACCTTCCTGTTTTAAATTTTGCCTACCAGTTTCCTCAGATTGGGGATGCCAATATCCGTCTCTTTGTGCTGCTCTCCCTCTCTCAGGACAGTTTGACAGAGTCTTTGCTTCCTCCCGATTTGACCAAGGTTTCCTTTGCCCTCGTGGGTTCTAAAACAGGAGAAATCCTATCCTCCTGTGGTTGGAATGAGCCTAGTACACTTCTTCCTTCCGGTGACACTTGGAGGGACGAAGCAGGAACCTCCTATCGTCTTCTTCATCTGGAGAGCGATGCCTCCTTTCCCGTCTGTATCGGCATTCAGGAAGCTTTCTTTTTGCACCAAAAATATGCCGCTGCCTTCCTGCTCCTGCAAAATATCGGATTGGCACTCTTACTTGGTGCAGCGATTTCCCTGCTCTTTGCCTACTATCGCTCTCGCCCAATTGAGAGAGTTCTAAGCCTTTTACGCACTCCTTCTAAACAAGAACATCACAACCATTGGAAGCTCATAGAGGGAGGGTTCACAGACATGGCAGCTGAGATTAGCCACTGCCGTCAGACCATACAAGAATTGGATGAGAGAGTTCGCCTTGACCTTTTGGAGAAATTTTATCTTGGCACTCTGTCCTTCGCTCAACTTCAAAAAGCTCTGTCCTCCTGTTTTGGTGACCTTCCCAATCCCTTTGTTATCGTTATTTGGGGCGGCGAAGAAGGGCAAGCAGAGCTTCTTCCTGACAAACTTCCTGCCCTCTTAAACATTTTGGAGAGCCAAAACCTTTTTCTCTACCTGCATCATAATAGACTGTACTCCCTCTTTCCCGCCGAGCCTTTCTCAACGGAACAGATTCACGCTGTCATTGAGCTTCTCAGGGATAGATACAACATCCATGTGAAAGCTGGCATCAGTGATGTCGGGACTTCCTTAAGCGAGGCCAACACGCAAATTCAACAGGCCGTTCAGAGGCTAAAGGTCTGTCTCAGCTACCCAAACCTCACATTTTTGAACCACACGCCCTCTGCCGCCCTACAATCTTTCATACAGATTCAAGATTTAGACACACTGCACCATGCTCTTCTTCAGGGAGATGAGAAAAATTCTAGACGTATCTTGGAGAGTATTTTTGAACGTGCAGACTCTGCCTCCATCGACCTCTTCGACCTGCAACAGCTCTTTTTCTCTCTGCGAGTGGTCTATGCCAACGCCTTGCAGCAACTTCTGCACTGCAACTCAGTTTCCACTTCCAACCTCGATTCTGGAAGAGAAAGCAACAACGAGAATAATGAAATGTTTCGTGTTCTGATTTCTGACCCCGAACAGTATGAACTGGAAACGATAAAAAACACCTTTCTCTCCATCAATCAAAAATTGCTGGTGCTTTCCAGACAGAACGAAGCCCTCTCCTCTCAGGGAAAAGCAGTTGACCTTTTGCATTACATTGAACAGAATTTTTCAGACCCCAATATGTGTGCCAGTTCCTTAGCCAGCCACTTCCACATTTCTGAAAAATATGTGTTTCAGCTCGTAAAAAATGCCTGCGGAGAAACCTTGAACAACTATATTATTTCCCTACGCCTTAGCTGTGCTATGACTCTTTTGCAGCAGAGTTCTCTCTCTGTCATGGACATTGCCCAACGTTCCGGTTTCTCTTCTTCCAATACTATGTATAAGGTATTTATGCGCGTCAAGGGGCTTCCGCCTTCTTCCTACCGCACTTAATTTCTTATAACTCTTAATCATACAAAAACAGAAAAAGACCAAAGTATACGCCTTCCTATACTCTGGTCTTT
>JAUNGR010000169.1 GCA_030524485.1 bacterium
TGTTCAAGTGCGGCTGAAAAGAGTCAAACAATCCAGCCGAAAATAGAATAAAGTAAAAACAAAGCAGAAGTATCAGGACTAACAATCCCGGTACTTCTGCTTTTTGTTTTCCGTCTTTCCTTTCCACCCAATTTCTGCCGTTTGCCCTGTGTTCACTCTCTGTTTTCAAAAAAGAGAAAGAGCAAATCAGAAAGAAGAATCGAAAAGGAAAACACCCGAAAATAACGTATTTACAAGGGAAATTCAAATCCAGAACCAATCCAAACAAAATTTAACCTGTTTTTGTTCTTGCCATTTGGCTGTGACAGTCTCAAATGATGTGGCTGTACGAAAGCCGGAAAAAGAGCAGAGAAAAAGGCAGAAAAACAAAACTGAAAGGCAAAAATGATAATAAATCCGAAAAAAGCCGGAAAGAGAAAGGGCTGTTTTGGGTGGGACAAGAGGGCGAATTTCGATTGCACCTCGACAAAGTAATTCAAATTAATTGGAGTTAATCGGAGTTTTTGGCATCAGTTTTTGAATTAATCGGAGAATTTGGCTACAAAAACTCGGAATAATTCGGTTGATATTGAATTAATCCAAGAATTTGGCTACAAAAACTAAGATTAATTCAACTAGCTCTGTGAATTAATTGGAGAATTTGGATCCAAAAATTAAGATTAATTCGGAATTAATTGGAGTTTTTGGTTTTTGGTGTGAATTTTCTTAAATTGGGATTAATTCACTCGTTGACTAAATCTAATTTTGGTAAGGAGTGATATGGATGGACAAAGCAGGAGGGAAACGCAGGGACATAAGTTTCAGAAGCGACAAAAATGGAAAGGTGGCATGTGTACACAGCAGGGAGGCCAGAGAGTATGCAAGAATCTTAGAAACAGATGATACAGTGGAACGTTATGATACCTGTCATTTATTGGACAGGGAGAGGTATCAGTTTGTAAATCCTATTGATATCCGTAAAGACTATTTTGATGTGGAGTGGGCTACAGATTTTCTTCTTTACTTTGTTGATGGAAACATAGGAATCCGGGAGATAGTCACAGAAACCATGCTGTCAAAAAGAGCCAATATTGAGAAACTGGAGTTTTCAAGACGGTACTGGTCCGTTTCTGAAGCTGTTAAGGATTGGAAAATTGTAATCATGAAGAAGGGAGAATGAGACTATGTTTATTGCTGTTGCAGGAGAGGTTTATAGAATTATAGCAAGGGTAGAGAATGGAGCATGGATTATATCTTATGAGAATCCATGCAGCCCATATTTTGTATCAGAACAGGATTTGGAGGAATATCCAAGAATCGAGCCACCACAGGAATACTTAAAATATATTGACAAGCAAACGAATCCAACGTCTGGACAACAAAAGCGTTTTGAAATGATAGAGGAACTCATGGAAGAAGAAATATATATCATGGATAAGCAAGCACGGAATCGGAAAATCAAAGAGATTGCGGACCGTGAGGGAACCACTGTAAAGCGGATTCAGAAACTATATTTCAGACAGTTGGCAGGACGGTCTCTGGTAGAGGAAAGGAAACTTCCAGAGAAGCCAGAAACACAAGAGCAGAAAAACTTCCGTTGGGCAATTGATACCTTTTATTACAGTGCAAAGAAAATGAGCTTAAGAAGTGTCTATGATATGCTGTTGCTTGCAAGATATACAGATACAGATGGACATTTAATGATAGAACGTCCATCCTGGCATTGTTTCCGCCATTACTTCTATGAGGGCGGTTATCATGCAAAATCCAGAAACACGATTGCTAGAAACGGACTGACAGACTATCAGAGAAACAAACGTCCTCTTTTTGGAAGTGCTATGAGTTGGAGAAATAAAATCGGAGCATATCAGATGGACGCAACACAGGCGGATATATACCTTGTGTCCAGGTTAGATAAATCAGCCGTGATTGGACGTCCAAATATCTATATGGCAGTGGATACTGTAACACAGCTAATAACTGGAATCTATGTGGGACTGGACGCAGGCGAACAGGCAGTCATATCATGCCTTGCCAATGCGGCTATGGATAAGATGGAATTTTGTGCACAATATGGAATTGAAATAACACAGGATGAATGGCCGAACACGGGCTTGCCGGGTGAGATTATCACAGACAAGGGAAAAGAGTTTATCGGAAACCGAATGAATGAGTTGGCAATGAAATATGGGATTGAGTTTGAAGCCTTACCGCCGTTTCGTCCGGATGGGAAAAGTCTTGTTGAGAAGTCCTTTGACCTTATGCAACAAAAATATAAGCCAATCCTACGAGGAAAAGGAATAATCGAAGAAGACTCACAGGAACGGTGGGCGGTTGATTACAGGAGCCAGGCTATGCTGACTTTAGAAGATTTCACGAAGGTGATAGTCCATTGTGTATTATACCTCAACAGTTGTAGGATTATAGAAAATCCACAGGTGGGAGATGCCACTCCTACAGCGGCCGGATTATGGAGATGGTATGAGGATGAAAACAAGTCCATGATAATTCCGGTATCCAGCGAACAGCTTTACCAGTTTGGACTTCCAAGAAAGTCTGCAACCCTCTCCCGTAAGGGAATTGGAAATCATGGACTTTGGTATACAGGACTGAAATATAAAAGTCTTTTGGAACGTAAAAAGGTGGGCGATACAATACAGATTGCATATGATCCGAATGATGTAAGTCAAATCTATCTGATTGATGGAATGGAGTACATACCATTTGAACTTGCCAACTATTGCAGAAAGTACATGGGAGCGACACAGGCCGAGTATCAGATTGCGAAAGACAAGCACAGAATCAGTAAGAAGGAGTTGGAACGTATGGACACAGAGGGAAGAATCAAGGTATTACAGAATATTCAGGTAATCATAAATGAAACTGAATGTGTGGATAAAGGTAAGATTGATGGAGATATGATCCAGAATAACCGTAAAAGGGAGTTAATATAATGAAATATAAAAATGAGTATACGAATACAGTTGCAGCAGAATATGGCAAAGAGCAGGGCAATCCTTTTTGGGAAGCCCTGCCAGAATTATTAGGGAAAGCGAAGTTTATGGAACGTATGGAAAGTGAGATACAGTTTCCATATGACATTCAAGAGAAAAACCCACAGGAGCGGAGAAATTATTTAACGGAACTGACAACATGGTTTCAACCCATGGATTATATGTACACCCTCTACGATATGCTTTACAGAGCCATGGCAACCACCTATCGGACGAAAAGCGTGGTTGAATCCGTGAGACAGTTAAATGAGATTTACATGGATTTTCGCCCAGGCAGAAAGCGGACAATAAACTATTCCACCCAAGCATACAGCGGAGCAGTTTTGGGAGTGCCGGGAATTGG
>JAUNGR010000023.1 GCA_030524485.1 bacterium
ATGGTGAGGTGGTGCATCCATCAGTCGGGTGCATGAAGGTTTTATAGGAAAGCGAGAACTTTCCTATAAAACAAAAATAGCTGTCTCTCCGACTCCATCTCGAAGAAACAGCTATTTTCATACATGTATCTTTTTAAATGTCTTTTCAATCCTTTTCACACAAGTGCCTTTATCTACAAATCCCCTCTTTGTTCTGACACCTCACCTGCTAATCTCTCTACACTTCAATGAGATTCACACAACCCGCATAGCCTTCCTGCGGGATTTTATCCGTCAATATCGTCGAATCGTAAAAATTTCCAAAGCTCACAGGGGCAATCTGGTCAAACTTTTTCCCATCCCCCAAGACATAGCGTCTGAGGGAATGCTCCATCGCACACCGCTTCACGGCCGCCTCCTTGATGTCCAAGGTCGTAAATCCCGCCGTCCGGCTGATGCCGTTGGTTCCGAAAAATCCAATGCTGAAATGATACTTCTCTACGTTAGCCACGGCCTCGCTTCCGACCACCGCCTCCGTCATCGCTTTCAGCTCCCCGCCGATGAGTATCACCTGAAAGCCCTTCTTGGCAAGACGCTGTGCATGGGACACCGCATTGGTGACATAGGTAGCAGAATCCTGTGTGATAAAATCTATCATATAGCCGGTCGTCGTTCCGGCATCCAGATACACAAAATCTCTCTCCCCTATCAGAGCGGCGGCATAACGGGCAATGCTTAATTTCTCATCCCGATTGCGCTCCTCCCTCAAAGCCACCACATCCTCCGTCGTAATCACGCCGTTCTCTGCGGATACCGCCCCTCCAAATACCTTCACAAGCTTTCCCTTATTGTGAAGTGTGGTCAAATCCCTGCGAATGGTAGATTCCGATGCCTGAAAGAATTCCTTGAGTTCCTGTACCGTGACACTCTCCTTCTCTCTCAACAGCTTCACAATCTCATCCTGTCTTTTTTCCGTCAGCATGGTCTTTCTCCTCTTGCGGCCCTTCGTCCTATATTTCAAAATTCTTCCTTCGCTTATTGGCTGCTTATTCGCTCACTTTCTTCTTTAAAACACCCAGAAGAACCGCTCCTAAAACCGTACCTGCTGCCAGTGCTACCAGATACATCAATGCGTGTTCCACCACTGGGAATACGAAGATTCCGCCGTGCGGTGCCATCAAAGTACAGCCAAATGCCATGGACAGTGCTCCTGCTACTGCAGAACCTGCGATACAGGAAGGAAGTACATGCAGCGGGTCAGACGCTGCAAAGGGAATAGCACCCTCAGTGATGAAGGCGAGTCCCATGATAAAGTTAGTAGGGCCGGACTCTCTCTCTGCCTTTGTAAACTTATCTTTAAACAACATAGTCGCAAGAGCAATCGCACATGGAGGAACCATACCGCCAATCATAACGGCTGCCATAATGTCATAGTTTCCAGCTGCGATGGATGCCGTTCCGAATACATAGGCTGCCTTGTTGAACGGGCCTCCCATATCGATGGACATCATTCCTGCTACAATAATTCCTAACACGATTTTACTGCTTCCGCCCATGTTCGTCAAGGACGTATTCAGCCAAGTGTTCAAGGCACCTACCGGTGGCTCCACCACAAAAGTCATAATCAAACCGACAATCAAAATACCAAAGAAGGGGTACAACAGTACCGGAGTAATCTTTTCAATGGCTTCTGGAAGGTTCTTGAATACCTTTGCCAGACCTAAAATCACATAACCTGCTAAAAATCCTGCCAACAAAGCTCCCAAGAAACCGGATTTGCCATTTGCAGCAATCATACCGCCCACAAAACCAAGGGCCAGAGCCGGTCTGTCGCCGATACTCATTGCAATGTAGCCAGATAACACTGGAAGCATCAAACCAAAGGCAATACCACCAATATTCTTGAACATCGCTGCCACTGGATTAATGGTACCAAAGTTTGCACGCATATCTGCCGGAAGACTTGCCATATCTACGGTCAAACCGTCAATCAAAAAGGCAATCGCAATCAGAAGACCGCCGCCGATGACAAAAGGAAGCATATGGGAAACGCCATTCATCAACTGCACATACAGCTTATGTCCGATGGAGCCATCCGTCTTCTGTGTCGTCTCTGCCGCTCCCTCTTTTGCCTCATAAATGCTTGTATTGCCGCTGACTGCACGCTCTACCAACTGCTCTGCCTTACTGATACCATCTGATACCGGACACTCAATCACTTTCTTTCCATGGAATCTCTCCATCGGAACCTTAGCGTCTGCTGCGACAATGATACAGTCTGCATTCTGAATCTCCTCATTGGTCAACACATTCTTCGCTCCGCCGGAGCCACGGGTCTCCACCTTGATGAAGCAGCCATGTGCCTTTGCTGCCTTCTCCAGACCTTCCGCTGCCATGTAGGTATGAGCGATACCGGTCGGGCAGGAAGTCACAGCCAAAATCTTGAACTGTCCTTCTGCTGCCTTGGGACTCTCCGCCTCCTGTGCATTCTTTGCATCAATGTCCGGACGCTCACTGTCCGCATCGTCAATCACCTTCAAGAACTCATCCACACTCTTGGCATTTCTCAAGTTGGAAGCAAAGGTCTCATCCATCATCATCATGGAAAGCTTGCTCAAAACATCCAAATGTACATTATCCTTGGTGTCCGGTGCTGCAATCAGGAAAATCAGGGTTGCCGGTGCACCGTCCAAGGACTCAAAATCTACGCCCTCCGGCACCACCATAGCAGCCAGTCCCGGCTTTGCCACAGCGGCACACTTTCCGTGCGGAATCGCAAGTCCCATGCCGATACCGGTCGTACTCTCTTCCTCTCTGGCATATACCTGTGCCCGATATGCCTCCTCATCCAGAATCTTTCCACTCTTTACCATGAGCGAAACCATCATGTCGAGTGCTTCTTTTTTGCTCTTCGGATTGCCGTCAAGCTTCACACTCCTCTTATCAATCAAATCTGTGATTCTCATGCTTTTCCCTCCTACTATTTAAAATCAACTTCCTTTTTCCGTTCTAGCCCTCCAAAGTCGCCAGCACCCTGTCCACATCTTCCTTTGTCGCTAAAAGTTCTGAAAATGCACTGGCACTTCCGGTGGAAATTCCCATCTTAAAGGCAGTCTCATAGTCCCTGCTCTCCAGCCATCCAGCGAGGAAACCTGCTACCATAGAATCTCCCGCTCCCACGGCATTGACTAACTTTCCCTTTGGAGCCGGTCTGCTGTGCACGGAACCATCCTCCGCTACCAACACCGCTCCCTTGCCTGCCATAGAAACCAACACATTTCTAGCTCCCATCTCCTGCAACTTTCTTGCATAAGGAACGACATCCTCACGCTCGGTGAGTGTCACCCCAAAAATCTCGCCCAGCTCATGGTTGTTAGGCTTGATAAAGAAGGGACGATAGGGCAGAACTCGCAAAAGCAAATCCTTGGTTGCGTCCACCACGCTCATCACGCCCTTATGCTCCAACCGCTTCAAGATATCGTGGTACATATCCGACGGCATGGAAGCTGGAATGCTTCCTGCTAAGACCAACACATCGCCCTCCACCAGTTTGTCTATCTTTGCCAGCAGCTCCTCCACCTTTTGTGGCGGGATCACCGGCCCCTGCCCATTAATCTCCGTTCCGTCTATGGATTTGAGCTTTACGTTGATTCTGGAAATTCCCTCCTCCACGGTGATGAAATCCGTCGCACAGCCGGTCTCCTCCATTCTGCGTCGAATCTCCTCCCCGACAAAGCCTGCCATAAATCCCAAAGCCACACTCTCAAAGCCCAGATTCTGTAATACAATCGAGACATTGATGCCCTTTCCGCCAGGAAGCATCTGCTCGGAAGCGGTTCGATTGGTCATTCCCAATGTAAAATTGTCCACTGAGACAATGTAATCCAAAGACGGATTAAAAGTGACCGTGTAAATCATACAAATCCTCCTTTCTACCTTCTCGCTCTGTTTGTGTCTTTTTCTTTTTGTTATGCTCATTTTACCATCAAATTCAGTCATAATCAATCATACTAATCCACAAATTTTTTCCTTTTTTTTAGTTATTTTTCACAATCAATCATACTCGTGCATTCATTCCATCATATTCATTCATTCCATTCGTCTCTTCCTCTGTCCTCCTAGGAAATATTCTTGCTTATTTTTAGGGAAAACAAAAGATACCCCAAAAACATTGCTGTCTTTGGGGTATCCTCCCTTGCTATCTTATGCCGCAGCATGTGCGGCTCTCAGACCTTTTTATTCCTCTGTGCTCTCCTCAGCCGGTGCTTCCAGAGCCTTCATGCTCAGACTAATCTTCTTGTCCTCGCCATTGAAATCCAGAACCTTTGCCTGAATCACCTGACCAACCTTCAAAACATCCGATGGCTTCTCAACATGCTCTCTGGAAATCTGAGATACATGAAGCAGGGCATCCACGCCCGGCTCCAACTCAATAAAGGCACCGAAGTCTGTCATTCTTGCAACTTTTCCCTCTACCACATTGCCTGCAGCATACTTCTCATCTGCGTGCAGCCACGGATTTGCCTCTGGGAACTTTAAGCTCAAAGCAATCTTATCGCCGTTAATTTCCTTGATCAGAACCTTAAGCTTCTCGCCCACCTTAAATACCTTCTTCGGGTTCTCCACTCTGCCCCAGCTCATCTCAGAGATGTGAAGCAGACCATCGGCTCCGCCCAAATCGATGAAGGCACCAAAATCGGTCACGTTCTTTACAACACCCTCTACCGTCTGACCTGCCTCAATTCTCTCGAACAGCTCCTTCTGCATAGCGGCCTTCTTTGCAACCATCAGCTGCTTGCGATCGCCAATCACTCTTCTTCTCTTCGGATTGAACTCGCTGATCACGAATTCAATCTCCTGTCCTGCATACTTGGACAGATCCTTCTCATAAGTGTCAGATACCAAGCTTGCTGGAATGAAGATTCTGGCCTCATCCACAACCACGCTCAAACCGCCGTCCAGCACCTGAGCAACCTTTGCGGTCAGCACTTCATGGTTGTTGAAAGCCTCCTCCAGCTTCTTGTTTCCTCTGTCTGCTGCCAGTCTCTTATAGGAAAGAGATACCTGACCCTCGCCGTCGTTCACCTTAACGACCTTAGCTTCCATCTCATCTCCGACAGATACCACAGTTCTCAGGTCTAAGCCAGACTCATTTGTGTACTCGTTTCGAGTGATAATGCCATCGGACTTGTAACCTATATTCAGAACGATTTCGTCTTCTTTCACGTCGATTACCTTACCAGTGACTACCTCTCCTGTACGTATTGTCTTTAATGATTCCTCTAACATTTGTTCAAACTCATTTAATTCTGACATTAGTATGAACCTCCTCAATAATGTTTTTAGGGGTAGATGCCCCCGCTGTAATACCTACGCTGCGCACAGAATTTACACATTCAGGGTCTAAATCGCCTAGTGTCTGAATATAGTACGTATTCCTACATTCCTTTTGGCATATCTCGAAAAGCTTCTGGGTATTAGAACTATGTCTTCCCCCAATCACAATCATAGCATCTACCTGAGATGCAATTCGCTTCGCTTCCACTTGCCTTTCCTGTGTTGCATTGCAAATCGTATTTAAAACAAGTATATCATAACGCTTTTTCGGAAATTTTTCAACTAAATCTTGAAATTTATTGTAATTAAATGTCGTCTGTGCCACGATACACAGCTTTTCCCCCTCTTTCAGGGGCAAATTTTCAATTTCTTCTGCATTTTCGACGGTCAGCGTCGTATCATTTCCCCATCCTCGTATGCCTTCCACCTCCGGATGATGGCTGTTTCCCACAACAATGACTCTTCTGCCTTCCTGTATCTGCTGCTCTACGATATGATGAATCTTCTTCACAAAGGGACAGGTAGCATCCACTATCTGTATGCCATTTGCCTCCAGCAGCTCATAAATATCCCTACCCACTCCATGGGAGCGGATAATCACACAGCCCTCCTTGAGGCGGGCAAGCTCCTCGCGGCTCTCCAAAACCTGCACTCCCTTTGCCTCTAAGTCCTTCACCACCTCCTCATTGTGGATGATGGGTCCGTAGGTGTAGATGGGAGTTCCTCCCTTGGCTATCTGCTCATAAACCTTGCTAACCGCCCTCTCCACACCGAAGCAAAAACCTGCCGTCTTTGCTACTCTCACTTCTTGTGCCATGTTCTTCCTCTCGTCTCCTGTTCCCTAGACTCTGTTTCTTAGACTACAATCCCCTTTTCCAAAGCGATGGCAGCCATCGCCTCCACCACCTCATCGATGTTCATTTCTGAGGTATCCAAAAGCACGGCATCGTCCGCCTGACGCAGAGGGGAATGGCTTCGGTGCATGTCCCGATAATCTCTCTCCTCCACATCCTTCTCCACACTCTCTAGGGTACAGGGAATTCCTTTCTCCTGATATTCCTTGTAACGACGTTCGGCACGCACCCGCACGCTCGCTGTCATATAAATTTTGACATCGGCATTCGGAAGCACGCAGGTTCCGATGTCTCTTCCATCCATAATCACATTTTGCACCTCCGCCAGACTCTGCTGCAGGGCAACCATCTTCTCTCTGACCGGAAGATACGTTGAGATGCGTGAGGTCATATCCCCCACCTCTGCCGTGCGAATCTGAGAGCTGACATTCTCTCCATCCACAAAGACCTGCTGCACTCCATTCTCATAGGCGATAATCACCTTAAGCTTCTCCACTGTCTCCACCACCGCAGGCTCATCCTCGGCAGCAATGCCCTTACGCAGACAAAACAGAGCCATCGCACGGTACATCGCTCCTGTGTCCACATAGACAAAGCCCAACTTTGCTGCTAATTTTTTTGCTATGGTACTCTTTCCGGCTCCTGCTGGTCCGTCAATTGCTATCTGATATGACATTCTCTTTCTTCCTACTTTCATCCATAGTGGTAATTCGCCGCTGGCGAATCGTGTCCGTTTATTCTCGAATGCTGCTTCCGGCCAGCCAACCGGTGGACCACGCAATCTGCAGGTTAAAGCCTCCCGTCACGGCATCCACATCCAACACCTCTCCAGCAAAGTACAGTCCCGAAACCTTTTTGGACTCCATCGTGGAAGGGTTGATTTCCCTCACGCTAATGCCTCCCTGCGTGATAATCGCCTCTGTATAGCCTCGCAAGCCCGTCAAAGTAAAACGCAAGCTCTTAGTCAGCTCAATTAAGGTCTGGCGTTCTGCCTTTGTCACTTCATTGAGTGGCTTATCCGGCGAAATTTGGCTTCTTTTGATGATGACCGGAATCAATTTTGCTGGATACAGATGACCAAGGGCATTCTTGAACTGGCGGTTCTTTGCCTCCTCAAACTCTCGAAGCAGACGTGCATCCAACTGCTCTCTGCTCAAAGCCGGTTTCAAATCTATCGACAGTGTAAGCGGTCTCTCCTTGATTCGCTTGGCGGCATAGCTGCTGGCACTCAAAAGCACTGGCCCACTGACTCCAAAATGCGTGAACAGCATCTCCCCGAACTCCGCATACACTTCCTTTTTGCCATCCGAAACCACCGCTTTCACGTTTTTGAGGGCCAAGCCCTGAAGTTCCCTTGCGTCCTCCTCTGCGGTCTCAAAAGGCACCAGAGCGGGCGTGCAGACTGTAAGCGTATGCCCACAGCTAACTGCCATCTCATATCCATCTCCAGTGGAACCTGTGGACGGGTAGGAGAGACCTCCAGTCGCTACAATCACGGCATCCGAAGCCATCTTTTTGCGATTTTTCTTGAGAATCACACCGCAAAGCGTTCCTTCCTGCATCCAGAGCGACTCCACAGGCTCCCTCTCGTACACCTCCACCCCTAACTCGTCCAATTTCCTTGTGAGTGCCCGAATCACATCCGAGGACTTATCTGAACAGGGGAAGACTCGGTTTCCTCTCTCCACCTTCAACGGACACCCACAGTCCTGCAGCAAGTTTTGTATATCCTGATTGGTGAAAGCATAAAAGGCACTGTACAAAAACTTCTTGTTGCTCACCACAGCATCAAACAGCTCCTCCACCTCACAGGCATTGGTCACGTTGCAGCGACCTTTTCCTGTGATAAACAGCTTCTTGCCCAATTTTTCATTCTTCTCATACAGACTTACGCGATGTCCGTTCTTGGCCGCCGCGATGGCCGCCAACATTCCTGCGGCTCCGCCGCCCACAACTGTCACTTTACTCATTCTTTTCTCTTCTCTGCTTTCTCTTTCTTAGCATTCTTCGCAATTTTTTCTTCCAGTGCTTCCACCACTGTTTTTAGTACTTTGACACGGGCATAGTACTTGTCATTGCCCTCTATGACCACCCAAGGAGCGTATATGGTGGAGGTGCGTACCAACATCTCATTAACCGCTTCCTCATACAAGTCCCACTTCTCACGGTTTCTCCAATCCTCACCGGTAATCTTCCACTGTTTGTCCGGATTGGCCATACGCTCCTTAAAGCGTTTTTCCTGCTCGTCCTTGTCTATGTGTAACCAAAACTTCAAGACCACCGCCCCAAAGTTTGCCATATGCTCTTCCATCTCGTTGATTTCTTTGTAGGCTCTCTTCCACTCATTCTCCGTGCAGAAACCCTCAATGCGTTCCACCATCACCCGCCCATACCAAGTTCGGTCAAAGATGGCAATGTGTCCTGCTTTTGGCACATTGTTCCAAAAGCGCCACAGATAATGATGCTGTCTCTCAATATCATTCGGGGAGGCCGTCGGATTCACCTGATAGCCCCTAGGGTCTAGGTGGCTGGTCAACCGTTTGATGGCACCGCCCTTTCCCCCTGCATCCCAGCCCTCAAAACACAAAATCACGGGAATTCGCTGCCGATATACCTCCCCGTGCAAATATTCCAATTTCTTTTGGAGGGCATCCAATTTCTCCTTATAAACCTCTTTGCTGTAGGACTTCGTTAAGTCTATGCCAGAAAGCACACCCGACTTATAATTTCCTGTGGAGCCAAAACCAACCTTTTGGGGCTGTCCCTCAGCTGCCTCTCTTGCCGCCAACTCACTCTCCAACCTTGTCACCACCGTGTCCATAATCTTGATGGCCGCAAAATCCCTATCCGTTGCCTCCACTATCGTCCAAGGGGCACAATCCGTGTCCGTCTTTTCCAACATTTCCTCGTTGATTTTTAGGTATCTCTCGTACTCTCGGTTGCGTTTTCTGTCTTCTTCCGTCACTCTCCAAGCCGTCTCCTTGGAGCTTTCCAACTTCTTAAAGCGTTTCTTTTGCTCCTCCTTGGAAATATACAAAAAGAACTTTAAAATCACCGTTCCGTCTGAGGTCAGTTGCTTCTCAAAAGAAAGAATATCTTGAAAGGCTCCCGCTAACTCCTCCTGCTTGGTCACACCGTCGAAGCAGTCCACCTGCACCTTTCGATACCAGCTCCTGTCAAAAATAGCGATGCGTCCCTTGGCAGGTGTCTTGGTCCAGTATCTCCAGAGGAAGGGTCTAAGCCTCTCCTCCTCATTGTTTTTGTTGCTGGCATAGACGGAGAAGCCCCTTGGATCCAAGGCTTGAATCAAGCGGTTAATCTGCGTGCCCTTTCCCGCTGCCCCCATGCCCTCAAACACAAGAATCACCGGTATCCCCGCCGCTTTGCACTCTCTCTGCAGCTGCCCCAGCTTTGTGCTCACCCGTTTTAAGGTCTCCTTGTACTCCTCCTTTGTGATGTTTTTTGATAAATCAATTTTTTCCAGCATAGAAATCCCCCTTTCTTGCTTTTGTGTTCTGTTTTTACTATTATACCCCTATTCAAAGCGGTTTATCTCACTTCACCTCCGCTATCTCCACTCCAGTATAAAACTTTTTCAAAATCTCCTCATAGTTCATGCCTGCCTTTGCCATACCCTGTGCTCCGTTCTGGCTCATCCCCACGCCATGTCCGTAGCCTCCGCCCCAGATACGGAAGGTCGTCACTCCATTCTCCTGTCCCAGATTGTCGATGTGAATGAAGGCACTTGGCAGAGTGGTGGAACCTCGCAGATAACTCTCGTCGGCACGCACAATCACCTGCTCCGGATCGCCCAACAGCACCCGGATTTGGCTCTGCCCCTCTATCACATACTCTCCCGCAGTTCCTATCACCTTCAAGCGTTTTCCTATGCCTCCGGTTCCCCTCTCTATCATCTTCATATCTGTGATGGTTCCGATGCCTGGAATCACGCTCTCAAGCTTGGTGCTGGTGAGTTTCATTCTCCAGCGATACAGGGAAAATCCCGTCTCATAGGTGGCATAGCTTTTGTCCTTGATAAAGGTCTCAAAGGTAGCATTGTTCGTCAAATCCAGAGTCTGGTTCCCACTCTTCAAAAGCACACCTCTCAGATAAGGAACCTCATCCAGAGAAGCTCCCCAGATGGTTCCATCTGTCGTATGACCGCAGGAAGTGGAGAAATAAAAGGCATCCTGCACCACGCCGTTTAGACATAACATCTTTCCGTAGGTCTCATTGACCGCCTCATCCGTCTTTGCCGTCCGTTCGGCGTTGTTGTAGACCTGAAATTCGGTACTATCGTTGACATGTGCTCCATACTCGGAGTAGCTGTTGCCCTGAATCTGCCGATAGGCATAACTTCTCGCACAAACCGCTTGCACCTTCAAGGCTTCCTTCTCGTAACTGGAAGGCATCTCGCTGGGCACCACCTTTTTTAGGTAGTCCTCCATATATAAGTCATTGACTATCACAATCCCGTTATCGGTTTTTAGCAGCTCAATTCGACCTCCATAGGATGGCGTGCCTATGCTGCGTGAGATAGAGAGAATGGCAATTTCACCACTTTCCTCCTTGGGCGTAATCAAAACACGCCCCTTCTCAAACCATTCGTCATCCAACATAAAGCTTCTCTCCTCGCCATCCGCCAGTTTTTCCGTCTTTCTGCTGTCACCATCCAGAGAGATGACGGCCTCGCCCTTAGCCCTGATGGTGACGGAATTATGGTACTCCGATTTAAAATTCGTATCCATCAAAAGCACTCGTATGGTTTTGGCATCAAACTCTCTCTTCGTCAGTGCTGCACAGAGTTCCCCATCCGCTGCCACAAAGTCCTGCAAGCTATAACCCACCAAAATATCATCCAGACTCTGCTCCTCAAAGGTGCCATAGAGCTTATACACTTTGAAGTTCTCTGCCAAAGGCAGCTCCCCATAGCCTTCCAGCTCAATCGCCTCCTCCGAGACGGACAGCACCTTCGCCTGTATGGTATCTTTCTTCACACGCACTTTTTTGACCTCTCCTGCCCGCAGTTCCACATCCGCCAGCTGATTGAGGAGATTTTCTTTCTTCATGCTTTTGGTGAGAGGAAAGCTGCGTGTGATGTCTCCAATCTCAAAGCGGAAAGCCTCCTCCCCATCCTCTCTAAGCCAGACATTTTGGTAGGTGACATCCTCCGAGATGACCTTCTCCATGCGGACAATCTCCGTTCCCCTCTTTAAAATCTGCAATTCCATATCTATGTAGGCATCCAGTTCCAGTCCCTCAAACTTGAGCGTGCCCAAACTGGTGTAAGCCATCCACTCCGCTGCTCCTTCCACATTCGCCGGAGTGCCATAGAGCAATAGGCTCTGTCTGGAAAGCAGGGCATCCGAATCCAAGATGGGAATCATGGCTTCATAGAGCTGCCACCACTGCTC
This sequence comes from bacterium, assembly GCA_030524485.1. Classification (GTDB taxonomy): domain Bacteria; phylum Bacillota; class Clostridia; order Lachnospirales; family Lachnospiraceae; genus CAJMNU01. Next base: position 11,585 of record JAUNGR010000023.1, read on the forward strand.
CTGACGAACAAATTTGCTGCGATTCCACCGGGTCACCGTGAGTTGTTTGGCTAAACTCTTATCCACAGCAGCCAAGATATGCCCTGCCTCCTCATAAGTCAGGTAGCCGGCAGCTCCCTCCTCGTTCGGTAAAGTCAGCTCCTCGTCCAAAAAACTCTGTTCATACAGGTAATCCATATATTTGGCATACCACTCGTTTTGAGCCTCCCCTGTGACGTGAGGATGTTCCCTTGAGACCAACTCACAGCCTGGTCTGTCTGTCATGGCAAGAGCGACCGCCTTGAAGGCCTGTGTTTTTGGCACATACTCCGCCTCCATGCTTTCTCTCACCCGTATCACAAAAATCAAAAGGACAATCAGGACAAGGACTCCAAACATCCATCGGAGCAGTTTTCGATTTTGAAACCACCAATCCCTCTGCCTTCCTCGTGAACTTCCTCCTGTTCCTGTTTTTCTACTTCTTGATAAAGGTTCTGTTATTTTCATCAATATATTTCAACTCCATATAATCTGCTGTTTGCGTCGATAGTTGTCTTTCCTTTAATTTTACGGTTGACCATTGATGAAGCAGGTCATAAAGCACGGCAAAGGTCGGAACGGCAATGATCATCCCGATAAAACCGAAGAGACCGCCGAATACCAAAATGGAGAACAGCACCCAAAAACTGGAAATTCCCGTGTACTCTCCCAAAATCTTCGGTCCCAAAATATTGCCGTCAAATTGCTGAAGCAAAAAGATGAACAGCAAAAAATACAAACACTTCATGGGACTGACCAAAACCACCAGAAAAGCGGTGGGTACGGCACCGATAAAGGGACCAAAAAAGGGAATGATGTTAGTGACCCCAATCACCACGCTGATCAGCAGGGCATAGGGCATTTTCATGAGCTGCATTCCGACAAAACACAAAATCCCAATAATCAAAGAATCCAACAGCTTGCCGATGATGAAACCTCCAAACATCTTATCAATGAAGCGGGTCTCATTCAGAATCCAGTTGGCCTGCCCCACCTTAAAAATGCTGTAGATGAGCTTTTTTGCCTGCCCACAAAGCGTATACTTCATGTTCAAGAGATAGATGGCTGCAATCAGTCCAATCAGGATATTTTTGAGCCAAATCAGAATATAAAGCACTCCGGCGGAAACACCGGTCAGCACGTTCTGCACATTCGGCATAATGCTTTCCGTCAGAAAACTTTTGATTTTTTCGCTGTTCATCCATGATTCAATGTTATTCAGGATTAGATTATAATATCCCAAAACCGTCTCCTCCACATTGGGATTGTCCTGCAAGGTTTTTTGCAGCCAACGGGAGAAATTTTCGGTATTTGTGGAAAAAGTAGCAACAATGCCCTCCACGCTGCGGATGAGCTGCGGCAGCATGATGGCGACCAAGCCTGTAACCACCGCTATCGTCGCACTCATACACAGAATGGTTGCCGCTGCTTTCGCAAAGCTCCTTCCCCTCTGTTCCGAGCGAAACCACTTTGCAAAGTGAGGAAGAAACGATCCGACACACCGATTGTAGAGCGGCGTTAAAAGATAGGCCAACACCGCACCGATAATGATGGGCATCAGGATGTCCAAAATCTGCTTCCACACAGCCCGCAGCACTTGAATTTTAAGAAAGGCAAATACCACGGCTATCGCTGCGGCCGCAACCATCAATGCGGTCAATCCTTGATACAAATACTTCCTTAATTCTTGATTCTTCATTTGGTCCTCCAGTTTCTTTTTTCGTCTCTTTTCCACTAGATTACCACATTTTGACAAAAAGATAAAGCAGCGATTGCTCGCTGCTTTCATCTTTTGTAATCCCCAGAGTGCCGACTCCTGCACCATTGACTCCTAGCCATGCTAGGTGGGCAACCTCACTTAAGTTTCTGTCTTCCACTCAGAGGAGGCCTGACATCTGCTTAAAAATATTGGAATCCCGTATGTCATAATGTAGGCTCAAAAAAATGCAAGATATCGAACAGCCCAGGAATCACAAATACGTTTCTCAACTGCCCTTATTATACAATACTCTTTCTTTCTTTTCAAGTTCCAATTTTTGAAAATTTGAAGTATTTTTTTCTTTCTCACCGTTGTATAAAATGATACCAGAGGTTAAAAGGTCATAACATCCGATGCAGACTTGCTTGCAAGAGGATTTTTGAACTTGAGACCCGCCAAAACATGAGTAAGAAGCCGTTTTTTGAAGAAAAAATTCCATGAAAGCAAGCGGCCTCACGAAAGGAACAGAAAGGAACCCACCTATGGAAGAGGCAAATCGTTATCTGGAAGAGCTGATTGACCGATATCAGAATCTGGTATTCTCGGTTTGCTACAAAATGACAGAGAACTATTTCGATGCAGAAGATTTAACTCAGGATACCTTTCTTTCCGCCTACAAAAATTTCTCCCATTTTGATGGGCAGAACGAGAAAGCATGGCTGTGTAAGATAGCCACCAACAAATGTTTGGATTACCTAAAGCGGGCCGGACGACGCAGCATTCCGACCGAGGACCTTTTTTTCTTGAGTGTAGCGGAAGAACGTCCCTCCCCAGAGGATATCTGCATGGAACATGAAGTTCGGCAAAAGCTCTATGACTGTTGTATGGCTCTCAAGCCCCCTTATCGGGATGTCGCACTGGATTATTACTACCACGAGATGGAAATCGGTGAAATCGTGAAAAAGACAGGCAAAAATATCAAAACGCTGCAAACTCAAATTTACCGTGCGAAGGCAATGCTTCGCAAGCTGTATGGAAAGGAGATAATGCTATGAACCATCCTCTTGATTCTTCGGAAACCCTTACAAAGCAGGCACTACAGTATGCCTCCATCCTTGAGGAAGAAAATGCACTACTTCCGGCTCCGGCACACATGAAAGCTGAGATTTTGGAAAAAAGCAGACGGCCAGAGGTACAATTGTTGGTACGCACACAGGCAGTCGCTCAAAAATTGGATTTCTTTCTGTACTCCCTCCGAGTTGGCTTTGCAGTGGTCTGTGCCCTCTTTATGTTAACAGGACTGTCCCGCTTTTCCTCAAACCTGAGCTATTTCTCAGACAGAGAAGCCCCCCCTATTACAGGGGTTTTACAGCACAAGACGCAGGAAGTGAACACTTACCTAAATCATGTTTCTCAATCTATTTTTACTTTTGAAATGGAGGATCTCAAAAAATGACACGCAAACGTAGCAGACTTCTCACTTTTTTCTTCTCCCTGCTCCCTGGTGCAGGAGAAATGTATCTGGGCTTTCTCAAACAGGGAGCTAGCATTATGACTCTCTTTTTCGGCTCCATGGCTCTTAGCAGCTTCTTTAATTTTGGCACTCTTTTGTTTTTTACACCAGTCATCTGGTTTTTCAGTTTCTTTAACGCCAACAACTTAAACAGCCTTCCAGACGATGAATTCTACTCGATAGAGGATGATTATGTCATTCACCCGAGTGTTTTTTACCAAAAATATGAGTTTGTGTTCCGCAAACACCAAAAACTCTTCGCTTATGGATTCATTCTTCTTGGCATTTGCATTATATGGAACACAACCTTCCGTTTCCTTTACCGCTTTTTCCGAGAATTCTTTCATCTTCCAGAGCTGGTGCTGCGTTTCATCCAGTACTCTGCCAACAGCCTCCCTCAGCTCCTGATTGGGATTTTGATTATTATTGTTGGCTTCTCCCTCATTCGCAACAAACACAAGGAGATTGACGGTCCTGTCTAAATGCAGTCTCTCTGATTGCACACAAAACCCCGCCTTTGTTTAACCAACTAGCAAAGGCGGGGTTCTTCTTTGAAACACTTTTTGAAGTGCTTATTTCAAACGCTTATTTGAAATATGCTACTCCGCTCTCAAAAATCTTCATATCCTGTTCTCCATAAATGTTGATGGCAACAGAGTCTCCACGACGCTCAGAATGTGCCATCTTTCCTAAAATACGTCCATCTGGACTGGTGATGCCTTCGATTGCCATGTAGGAGCCATTCGGATTCCAGAACTCATCCATCGTCGGATTGCCATTCTCATCCACATACTGGGTAGCTACCTGTCCATTCTCAAACAATCTCTTCAGCCATGCATCGTTTGCTACGAAACGTCCCTCTCCGTGGGAAGCCGGATTGCAGTATACAGCTCCCAACTCGGCTCCTGCCAGCCATGGGGACTTGTCTGTCACCACCTTGGTGTAGACCATCTTGGAAATGTGGCGACCGATGGTATTCATGGCTAAGGTCGGGGAATCCGGAGTCTGCGGTGCAATCTTTCCTTCTGGCACCAGTCCCAGCTTAATCAAAGCTTGAAAACCGTTGCAGATACCAAGCATCAAACCATCTCTCTGCTGTAAGAGCTTCTCAATCTCCTCCTTGATAACGGCATTGCGGAACACGGTCGCAAAGAACTTTGCGGAGCCTTCTGGCTCGTCACCTGCGGAGAAGCCGCCAGGGAACATCACAATCTGTGCCTTTGCAATCTCCTTCTTGTAAACTTCCACAGACTCACGAATGTCCTCTGCACTCAGGTTTTTGAACACTTTTGTCACAACCTTAGCTCCGGCTCTCTCAAATGCCTTAGTGCTGTCGTACTCACAGTTCGTTCCTGGAAATACGGGAATGAATACGGTAGGCTGTGCCATCTTATGCTTGCACACATACACACTCTCTGCATGGAAAGGCTTGCAGGTCACTTCCGTCTGCTTCACGCCAGACTGAGTGGCAAATACACCTTCCAGAGTCTTCGTCCAAGCATTCAAAGCCTCATCCATGGAAATTACAGTGTTTCCATAAGCAAACTCAGCACGTTCTGTCACCTCTCCAAGGACGGTGTAACGGATGGAAAGTTCTCCCACCTTGCCGTCCGGAACTTCCAGAATCAGGTTGCCCCAACCAGCTGCAAAGAAGTCTCTCGGGTCTACATGATGCTCAATCTTTATGCCCATCTTATTTCCGAAAGCCATCTTGCTGACTGCCTCTGCGATGCCATTTCCTTCCACCGCGTAAGCCGAAAGAATGCGTCCTGCCTTGATTTCCTCAAAAATCTTTGCATAGCCATCCATCATGGAATCAAACTTCGGCAAATCGTACTCATCTTTCTCAATCTCAAAGAGAACAATCTTGCTGCCTGCTCGCTTAAATTCTGGTGTGATGATGGTCTTATCGCTCGCAACGTCAACCGCAAAGGATACCAGAGTCGGCGGAACATTGATTTCTCCGTGCTGTACATCGTTGAAAGTACCAGACATACTATCCTTTCCACCGATGGAAGGAAGCCCAAAGCCCATCTGTGCAGCATAAGCACCCAACAGTGCAGCAAATGGCTGGCTCCAACGAGTTGCATCCTCGGTCATTCTCTGGAAGTACTCTTGGAAGGTAAAGCGAATTTTTCTGAAATCGCCTCCGGCTGCCACAATCTTTGCCACGGAACTTACTACGGCATACATAGCACCATGGTAGGGACTCCAACTAGACAGATAAGGGTCAAAGCCGTAGCTCATCATCGTCACAGTGTCGGTCTTACCATGCAGAACCGGTAATTTTGCCACCATAGACTGGGTTTCTGTGAGCTGATACTTTCCACCATAAGGCATGAACACGCTGCCCGCACCGATGGAGCCATCAAACATTTCCACCAAGCCCTTCTGTGAGCACACATTCAAGGATGCCAACAGATTCAGCCACGTCTGCTTCACGTCTGCTACGTCTTTTCTCTCAAACGGTCTGCCACTGCGATTCGGAACCACCAAAGTCACATCTGCCTCCTGATGTGCTCCGTTGGTATCCAAGAAAGCACGGCTGATATCCACAATGGTCTTTCCTCTCCAGTTCATCACCAGACGAGGTTCCTCGGTCACTACCGCAACGGTCACGGCTTCCAGATTCTCCTCCGCTGCAAAGCCCAAAAAGGCATCCACGTCCTTTGGATTTACCACAACTGCCATACGCTCCTGAGACTCCGAAATTGCAATCTCCGTGCCATCCAGACCTGCGTATTTTTTCGGAACCTTGTCCAAATCGATCTGCAAGCCAGCTGCCAACTCTCCGATGGCCACAGACACACCACCTGCACCGAAGTCGTTGCACTTACGAATCAGACGGCTCACCTCCGGTCTGCGGAACATTCTTTGAATCTTTCGCTCGGTCGGTGCATTTCCTTTCTGTACCTCAGCACCACACACCTCAATGGACTCCTCCGTGTGTACCTTAGAGGAACCAGTCGCTCCACCGATACCATCACGTCCTGTACGTCCACCCAAAAGAATAATAATATCCCCTGGCTCCGAAGTCTCACGAATCACATCTTTTCTAGGAGCGGCTCCCATTACGGCACCAATTTCCATTCTCTTTGCCGCATAACCAGAATGATAGATTTCCTTCACATAACCAGTAGCCAAACCAATCTGGTTGCCGTAGGAGCTATAACCATGAGCTGCCTCTGTCACAATCTTTCTCTGCGGCAGCTTTCCATGCAAAGTCTCAGAAAGAGGCTTCGTTGGGTCAGCAGCTCCTGTCACACGCATCGCCTGATATACATAGGTACGACCAGACAGCGGGTCACGGATAGCTCCTCCCAAGCAAGTAGCTGCACCACCGAAAGGCTCAATCTCCGTCGGATGGTTGTGAGTCTCATTCTTGAAATTTACCAACCACTCCTCTACTTTTCCGTCAATCTCCACTGGAACCACAATGCTGCAGGCATTGATCTCATCCGAGATTTCCATATCCTCCAGTTTTCCCTCTGCACGCAGCTTCTTCATCGCCATCAAAGCCAAATCCATCAAGCAAACAAACTTATCGTCTCTGCCCTTATAAATCTCAGCTCTGTCTGCCAGATACTGCTCGTAGGTCTGTACAATCGGCTCCTTATAGTCTCCCTCTGTGAAGGTAACATTCTTTAACTCCGTGGAGAAAGTGGTGTGACGGCAGTGGTCAGACCAATAAGTATCCAACACTCGAATCTCGGTCACGGAAGGGTCACGCTTCTCCTCATTCTTATAGTAGTTTTGAATGTGCTGAAAATCCTTGAATGTCATAGCCAGATTCAAGGAAGCATACAGCTCTCTTAGCTGCTCCTCCTTGGCATCCGCAAAACCTTCAAAAATCTTGACATCCTCCGGAGTCTCAAATACCGTCACCAAAGTCTGCGGTTTGCTCTCCCCAGCTTCTCTGGAATCCACCGGATTGATGCAGAAAGACTTGATTGCTGCGGTTTGCTCCTTGGACAATTCTCCAGAAATTACATAAGTGGTTGCACTCCGAATCACTGGCTCCTCTGTCTCCTTCAAAAGCTTCACGCATTGCTCTGCAGAATCCGCTCTCTGGTCAAACTGCCCTGGAAGATATTCCACAGAAAATACCGTATCTTGCTCGTTCTTTGGGAACTCCTCCTCATACACAAAATCCACCGGTGGCTCAGAAAAAATCGTTCCCAAAGCTGCACGGTAGGTACTCTCAGACAAGTTCTCAATATCATAGCGAACCAGCACTCGGACAGCGGTTACGGTCTGAATCCCCAAGTAGCTCTCAATCTCTTCGGATAATTCCTTTGCCTTGACTGCAAAATCCGGCTTCTTCTCCACAAAAATACGTCTGACACTCATCGTTTCCTCCATTCTGGACTTTGCCGCAGAGCGGGTCTTAGTTCTCCTCTCTGTGCGAGTCTCCTAAGCATTGTTTTCCTGCTTCCTTGTTGCTGTTCTTGGTTTCATTGTGTTTATTTTTATCTTAACACAAGAACAATACATAAGTAAAATTAATATATCTTATATGTATTATTAGAATTATTAATTATTTTTCTGCTGCGTAAAAGTCCACGCAGTCCTCCTTGCTATAATAGATTTTATCTTCCTCTAAAAGAATTCCTCTGCCATTCTCCACTTCCACAATGTTAACAGCACAGTTTGGCGGCACCTTCCCATGCCAGAAATCCGTTTTATCCTCATAGACATTTTGCAGCAAAGCACGCACCGCACAGCCATGACTGGCAAGCAAAATATTTTTATCTTGATACTCTGGTTTGTGTATCAATTCCTGCCAAAAATTGGCCGTTCTCTCACAGAGCTGCCGAATACTCTCCCCATCCGCTGCTCCCTGAAATTCCATAGGATGAAAGTAAAAATCCGAAAAATGTTCAGACGGAATCTCATAATTATCTTTTCGACTGCAAAGTCCCTCCCAAGAACCAAAATGAATCTCCATCAACCTTTTATCCTCCAACAAAGGAATGCCTCTTCCCTCCAAAATCAACTCTGCCGTATGTCTGGCTCTCTTAAGAGGACTGGTGATTGCCAAATCCAAGGGAATCTCCCTCATATTTTGAGCAGTCACCTTTGCCAAACGTATCCCATTTTCATTGAGTTCGGTATCGGTCTGTCCCTGCAGGCGACCCTGCACATTCCAATTTGTCTCTCCGTGTCGGATAATATATAGCTTCATCTTACTGTTCCTCCCACTAACTTTTAACCTTTGTTCTTGCTTTCCTTCAAACTAGAAGAAAACAGGCACCAAAAAAGTTATGACACCTTTTTAATGCCTGTTACCATCGGCAGCCGTGTGTTTCTAAGGGAATTATAAGAGTGAGCTTAGACACCGACTATACAACGGCCAAGGCCGCTGCACTCCTCCCAGAACCAACGATATACTTATAGTATAATCCCCAACGACGCTCCTGTAAAGAAATTTTTGTCGATTCTTCTCCTTCTTTATCCATTTTTTTCTTTCCGAAACATCGCAAACTCCCCCAAATCCTTTTTGGGGATGAAGTCTTTTCTTCCACTATAGGCAAGAAAACAACTGCATTCCTTTCTCCCACAGTTTTTTGAGATTGTTTCCTGTTGCCAGTTGTCCTCATACCAATTTCCCAGTGTTACCCGACTGATAGCACAGTGACGCAAGCTTCCATCCGCCTCCACAAAACAGCGTTCTTGACACTGAGAGACATCAGAAGGCCAATGTCCCAACTCCCAAGCAAAGTTGGCATCCAGAGCCACAAGCTGTTCTATCTCCTCGACATGGTAAGGGCGACTTTTCTTGTCCATCGCATTGAGCCAAAAGGAGACCTTTGGTGGGAGCAAAGTGCGAAAAGCAGCCAGTTTTGGGATTTCGTCCGGCATGGCAACCATGCCAACGCTCACAGCAATTCCTGCCTGCTGCAGTTGAGCTACCGTTTCAACAAATTCGCTTTCTTTTGCCATAGAGGGATGAAAAGTCGCCCAAATCCTCAATTTCTCCTTCTTTCCCCCTTGTTCCTCCCATTCCTGCAAAAAGTCCTTTGCCGAAAAACTTAGATTGGTTTGGATGCCCACAGCTCGCAGCTTGGGAAGCGTACTTGCCTTCGCCAAAAACTCCCAGTAGTAACGATGCAGCATTGCCTCTCCATAAGGAACAATCTGCAATGCCTCCACCTGCTTTTGAGGAAGCGAAAGACTTTCCAAAAAACGAAACAAAGCCTTCTTATCCTCGCTTCTCTCCCTCTCAGAGCTTTTCCTTTTTGCAAAGGGACAGTAGGAACAGCAATAATTACAGCTTTTTAGGCTGCCCCGATACTGCACTCTCATAGCCCACTCTCCCTCCAAGCCTCCATTTTTTCCCTCACTTCTTGAGATATAAGCAGAGGTCCCAACATATCCGAATAAGATAATCCCCTTTTGCTTAATCGAAAGTAGCTTGCACTCTCCTCCACATAGGAAAGTTTCTTCCAACTTAAGAGTTCTGGAAATTCCTCCTCCACTGCAGCAGAAAAATGCCTTTGGTAAGCTTCTCGGTTGATTCCCACCCCAAACAGCAGGTGCTTGATGACATACCTTCGCTTTTCTTCCTCTTTAGAGAGCAGATATCCAAGAGGTCTCTCCCATTTGACGGGTTCTTTGCAGTAAGCTTCCAGAATAGAAAGACAATGCCCCTGTTTTACCGCATAGGGGGTACAGACATGCAGATTGCCCAGATAACTTCGCCCACCGCAGCCCACAGAAAGGGTGTCGGAAAAACCACACTCCATAAAAGAGATTGGCTCACGACTACGCACAAAACGCCGCATGGAATCCTGACGATAACCAGCAGCCAACAGCAACTCCTGCAGTAGCAAATATTGTTGATATGCCTTCTCTTCCTCCATCTGCTCTCTTCCCTCCAGCCAGACTCCCCTCTTGATGTACAGGGGATAGGCAAAGATTTCATCTGGAGCAAAGGCAAGAGCCTGTCTGACCGAATCTTCCAACGAACTTAGACTTTGATTGGGAATTCCATAAATCAAATCCAGATTCAAACAGGGAAAATCCGCTTCTTTCAGCCAGTCCAAAGCCTTCCTCGCCCTCTCTGCCGTGTGACTGCGGTGAAGGCGACGCAGCTCTTCCTCCTGAAAACTCTGCACACCGATGCTGACTCTTCTCACTCCAACCTGTTTTAAAATTTGCAGCTTTTCCTTCGTGGTCTGATTCGGGGAAGTCTCAATCACACAGTCCCTCTCCTTAGAAAAAAAGACCTCTCTCTCTGTATTCGCAAACAAACGCCCAAGCTGTTTTTCTGTAAGAAGCAGAGGGGTTCCTCCCCCCACTGTGAGGCTGTCAAACACAGGGGGCTGCCCCTCTTCCTCCCAAAGTCTTTGGTAAGCTTTCAGCTGCGTCTCCATCGCAGTCAAATAAGCATCCATGTAAGCCTCGCTCTGTCCCGTCACGGAAAACAGATTGCAATAACCACATTTCTGCTCACAAAAGGGAATGTGCATATAGAGTCCCTTTTCCTTCTTTTCCCCTGCCTTCTGCCTTCCCAGCTCTCTCACCGCCTCCTTCCAAGAAACCCCTTCCAAAAATCGATAGGCGGTCTTATGGGGATAGCTGTACATATATTGACTGTAACGCTTCATCGCTCCCGCTTCCTCTTCCTGTTCTTATTGTATTGCAAGCAAGTTGTCATCGGATTTTATGAAAAAGTGCTTATAAGGAATGGTATTCACCATCGGATGATTGATGCCATGAAACTCACAGCCATCCTCCCCATAACAGGTTCCATGGTCGGAGGTGCAGATGACAAAACTCTTTCCTCTCAGTCGTGTCCATCCCTCAAACAAACGTCCCAGCTCCTTATCCACATAGCGTAGAGCTGCCGCATGAGTCTTCACCGAATCGTGTTTCTCCCCCTCCACATAAAAGGCATTCGGATAATGAATGGCATCCACATTGAGGTAGAGAAAGATTGGCTGCTTTTTCTCGCTGTTTCCCATGTTTTCTAATTTCTTCAGGATGAAATCCACCTGATTGGTCGTACTCTCCTTCACCGCACAGCCGAAAGCTGGATACCAGTAACTTTCCTCAAACAGATTCGGAAAGACCCTGCCAATGTCCGAGCGTTTGTCAAAAAAAGCCACACCTCCTACGCAGCAGGTTCGATATCCCACTCTACGCAAGCCTTCCACAAAGGTTCCGCCCTCAAAGACAAAGGCTCCCTCTGGTCCCTTCTTACCCAAACCAATATTTTTCGGAAAAAAAAGCATATTTTTTCGTTTGAGAATACTTCTAGTCTCCAACTCACAGGGCAAAAATCCAGAAAACATCGCATGGTGAGAGGGATAGGTAAAGTTTCCGGGTGCTTGACAGGCTGTCCAGACTCCATAACGATTCAGCACCGGTGTATTTCCCCTTTCTTGCTCTTCCTTCGCTACATCGTAGCGTAGGGTATCCAAACACACAAACAGGATGTCACAGCTTCCCACCACCTCATTCATATTTACTGCTTCCACTGTTTTCACCTTCCTTCCCCTTATCCGTTCATTCTATCTATCTGCCTTTTATAAATTCGATTTTCCTGATAAATATCCTGATAAATCAAATCCCCCTGTCCATTCATCTCAATGATTCTAGGCATTTTGCTTCCCCTCTCCAACAAAATATCTATCCCGACGCTGTTCAATCCCGAAAAACAAGCTGCAGCCTGCCGACATAACTCCTCTATCTCCTCCACCTTCCCCTGCGTCAGTCCCAATTCCTCAAAAGGCAGCGGATGGTTATTGAGTTGTAAGTTGGTGATAGGACCTTTGGAAAGTCTGGCAAGTAAGAAATCCAAATGCCCAAACTGAAAGACTGCTCGCAAATCATAAGAATACTCCCCATATTTCTCCTTGGGGTACCAATATTCTGCCTGACAACAAAGTGGCAGCAGCAGACGCAGATAAGAGCATATTGCCGCTTCCTCTTCCAACCTTTGCAGCCTCTTAGTATTGAGCAACCTCTCTCCTTTTTCCGTCTTTTCTAACACCGCACAGGAGTACAGCACCATTTTGTTTCTTCTTTTTTGTCTGCGAAGAGCGGTCACTCCCGCCGCTCCAGAGCCTAAAAGCGGTTTTAAAAACAGGGGGGGATTCCCAATTTTCTCCCAATATTCCAAAAACGCCTCCAGCGTCTGGGGAGCCAAACCGAAAGAGGTCGTCACAGCACAGGCTGCCTTTTTTAGCATCTGCTTACAAGTTTCTTTATTCAAAAGCTGGGCAATGCTTTGAGGGGAATTTAGATAGCAAAAAGGCAATTTCTCCCACTCTGCCAGTCTCTTTTGATAGCACCAAAGCAAGTCATTTAACTCACTCAACTTTCCACTCTGATACTTCATGGGGTCTAGCTTCACCCAAAACTCCTCCGCATCCCTTTCGGAAAACTCTATACTGCCCTCTTCTGCTCTTTTCCAAGGAAGCAACTCCACACAAGCACCCTTTTCCCTCGCTGCCTTTTGAAAATACAGTGTTCTCTTGCTGTCAGGCTCTCCCACCAGCAGAATCTTTCTTTCCATCTCTTCTGTTTTTCCTATTCCGTCAACATCGCATTCATCCAGAGTTCTCCATTCCACTCTTCCGCTTCCTGCTGCTCAGACACATCTACTTCCAGAGACAGTGCCTCTAACTTTGCCTCCATTTCATCGGAAAGATAATGATAATGCACATCCAGTTTCCTAAGCTTTAGAAACTTAGGCAATTTCTCTAGCAGACAGGCTCCCCCTTTATCGCTCAGAGTCCCCATGGAAAGGTCCAACACTTCTAACTGCGGCATAAACTTACTCTCCAAAACCAGCTCTGCCACCTCATCCTGCATCTCGCTGTCCACCAGACCCAAATAGGTCAGTTTGGGAAAATCTGCTTCTTTCAGCAACTTTTGGATGCTCTCTCTGCCTCCATCAAAGCCATAATCCTCCACTCCTAGATACAGTTGCAGCTTCTTTAAGGAGGGCAGCTTGGCCTTCTGGATTTCTTCTATCACAGTGCTTGGCAGACCACCACAGATAATGGTGAGTTCCTCAAGATTCTCATGTTCCATCTTCCCCAACTTCAAATCCTGCGAACCCTTGATACAAAGAGCCTTGAGTTTGGGAAGAGCCTTCCAGAGTCTGCTATAATCTGTTTGAATAATCCAAGAAACCTCACACTCCTCATAGTCCATGTCTCCGACAAAGAGACTTTTTAAATGCTGAAACTTCTCTGCCTCTTCCACGATGCCGTCCACCAGAATCCGGCTTCCGCCTCCCTCATAGGCCTCCCCCCAGTTTCCAATCACCAGCTCATCCACCGTTTCCCGTTGCACATCGTTTACGATCTCCTCCAGCAAGTCTTTTGCTCCCTTGCCCTCATCCTCCTCTTTCCAGCTATAGCTATACTTTTTTTGCATACCCCTCTCTCCTTCTCTTTTTTTCTTCTATAATTATTTCTATTTTTTATCTTCTAGCTTTTATCTATTTTACCAGACTCTGCCTGCTACTTTGCTTTCTTTTACAAAATCAAGGCAAGTCCCACAATCACATACACCCATCCACTGATTTTGGTTAGACGCATCCACTTTGCGGTCGGTTCCTCTCCTCGGTAATTTCTCCGATTTTCAATAAACTCCCACCATACCTTTGGGTTCATTACTGTGATGACTCCCAAAAGTAAACACAATAGCCCAATTCCCTTAATTAACATCTGTCCATTTTCCTCCTTTATCCATTTTCAGGCAGAAAGGACAGGCACTGTTCCCCATCCAGCACCTGTCCTCCCTACAATACTGCTCTATTCATCTGCACCTTAATGCAACTTTTTCGGGTCTCTTTTTATGGAGACTCATCTTCTTACTGAGACTTCGTTCTACTTCACTTAATCTTCCTAAACTTAGTCTTTTTTCTCAGAAAGTTTCTCTGTGTAATACAAATGTCTTGGAAGTCCATCCACCATAATCGGTGTCAATTCTGCCTGAATCAGAGGACGGATATAATTCACAAACTCTGGTGTCACATAGTCACCAGTCTCGTTAATCCATTCTCTCGGCACCTTCTTCTCCACATTGGCAACCTTATGTACATCATAGATATCAGTCACACAAATGTATGGATCATCAGAAATTCTCTTCAAAATAATCATCTTGCCGGTCTCGCCCTCAAATGCGGCTTTCACGGCTGCACCACCCACCTGAAATGCCTCTGTGATGTCCACACGGGATACAATGTGGGAAGCACATCTTTGCAGGGAGTTGAACTCAATCGCTCTGGTTTTACATCCCGGCACTTCTCGGTTAATCTTTTCTGCTAAATATCTTGCGGTACCGGTCAGCTGCTTATGACCAAAAGCATCCACAAAATCAATGCCGTCTGTCAGCTCGCACACATACTTTCCGTCCTTGGTCTTAACACCTTCGGAAATCGCTACCACAACGGATTTTTTCTTTTTGTGAAGGTCTGCCACTTTCTGCATAAACTCCTCCACATCAAAAGGAATCTCCGGAAGGAAAATCATATCCGGTCCCTCACAATCCTCGCACTTTGCCAGAGCTGCTGCTCCTGTCAGCCATCCGGCATTGCGTCCCATAATCTCTAATAGGGTAACTCCCAGTTGATCATACACCAGTCCGTCACGAATCACCTCTTTGGTAATGGAGCCGATATACTTTGCCGCACTTCCGTAGCCAGGTGTGTGGTCTGTCGCTGCAAGGTCGTTGTCTATGGTCTTCGGAACACCCATAAAGCGAATATCGGAACCGTTCAACAGAGAATAATCGGACAGTTTCTTAATGGTATCCATCGAATCGTTTCCACCGATATAGAAAAAGTACTTTACCTCCAACTTGTTCAAAATCGCAAAAATCTTGTCGTAAATCTCACGGTTGTCACTGATTTCGGGAAGCTTGGAACGGCAGGAACCCAAATAAGAAGATGGCGTTCTCTTCAAAAGCTCAATATCCAAATCGTTTGTGATATGGTCCGCCAAATCTACATATTTTTCCTCTAACAGTCCCTGAATGCCGTGAAGCATACCATAAACCTTCTTTGCACCTCGGTCTCTGGCTGTCTTATACACGCCCACTAAACTGGAATTAATTACTGCTGTAGGACCTCCTGACTGTCCAACAATGACATTACCCCTTATCTCTCCCATAATGCTACCTCCTGAATTTTCAATCTCTCACAGCAGCCTTTGCCTATCCACAGTATAGTATAATCTGCACAAAAAAACAACTCTTGTATGCAAAAAAAATCACAGAATTTTCTTTTTCTGTCATTTTTTAGTAATTTTCTCCTGTTTTCTTGGAGATTTTTCCCAATTTGTGTTTCTGCCTGCGAAAGCTTTCCCCCTTTTCTTTACTCAATCCTTGCCAAATCCTGTGTCAACGGACTATAACGCAGAAGAATGGGCTGTGCATTTGGAACTTTTTCCGGAATCTGCTCTGGAGTCTCCCGAAACAGATAGCCCAGCAAAGTCAAAATGGTTCCTCCATGCGTGACAATTACAATATTTCCCTTCGCTCTTTCCAAGATATCACACCAACTTGAATAGGCTCTCTGCAGCACCTGCATCCCCGTCTCGCTTCCCTCCCCTGGAAGGCAGTTTTCCCAAGGGTTCTTGAGCCATGTTTCCATATCTTGCGGATAGCGTTGCTTGGCCTCATCCATCGTTAAGCCCTCAATCTCACCATACCCCTTTTCCTTCAATCCCTCCGTCATGTAGGCAGAAACACCTAGCCGCTCTGCGATGATACTTGCTGTCTCCACTGCTCTCTGCATATTGCTGCAGTATACCTCCGTAATCTGTTTTCCTACCAACATTTCAGCCATATCTCTGGCCTGCTGCCTTCCCGTCTCATTCAGGGGAAGTTCCGTATGCCCCTGCATTTTTCCGCACAGATTCCAGTCTGTCTGCCCATGTCTCACAATATAAATATCCATACGCTTTTCTGCCTCCCCTTCTATCTGCCATTCCATCCATCTGCCTTCAGGGCATTCATTGTAATTTTCATAATCTCTCGAACTTCCTCTTCTTCCATCTTCATCTTATCGGCAAGTTCCTCCAAGGTTGCCTCCCTTCCCAAATCTTCCGCTAACACTCGGGAGACCTCCTGCAAGACATTCACCTTTGCAGCGATTTCTTCCTCCAGCTCACTCTCATCAATCTCCTGCTGCACATAGTTCTTCAACACTCTTCTCAGTTCCGCTTCCAACTCCTTGTGAAACTCTCCCTGCTCATACTCACTCACAAACTGCATCAAGGCCATATTGGCTTCCTGCACCAAATCTTCTAAAAGTATGCCCTCTCTCTCGTACTCCTTCGCCATCTCCCATGCAAAGCCTAACAGTCCTTCCACCAGTCTTGACCTCGCCTCTTTGTCATTGGCCTGCAAGCGTGCCACAAGTTCCTTCTCTTCTTCCTCACTGCAAGGAACAAGTCCCTTCAACTCCTCCAGATACATCTGATTATATTCACTCATATGCGATTCTCCTTTCTTTCCTTCCCCTTCGTTTCGTTTTTCTCTTTTTCTTTTGGTGAGTTTCAAGTTCAAAAATCCTCTTTCAAAAAAGTTTACATCGGATTTTATGAACTTTTGACTCTAGTATATTTACATTTAATTATTTTTTTGCTATGATAATACCCAGTCTATTTATAAGAGGT
>JAUNGR010000170.1 GCA_030524485.1 bacterium
TCGCAAAGTCATAATTCCTCTTGCAAGCAAGCTTGCTTCGCACTTATGACCTTTCGACTCTGGTATCATCATTATAATATACCGACAGCAATATGCAAGCGGTTTCTTTCGTGAAAAATCGACGTTTTCCTTAATTTTCCTTACATTTCTATGAGCTTTCCTCATTTTCCACCTGCATCCTGCTGCTTTTTCGGCATTTATTTTAAATCCCTTTTTCTAGTTCTTCTTTAACTGTGCCAGACGTGCCTCTACCTGCTCCATCATCTGGCTGTACTTCTCCAGTTTTGCCTTTTCTTCCTCAATCTTTGCCTGCGGTGCTTTTCCGATGAATTTCTCGTTGTTCAACATTCCATGCACACGAGCCAATTCCTTCTTTAATCTTTCCTGCTCTTTTACCAGACGCTCTGTTTCCTTGGCTACATCCACCAGCTCTGCAAATGGCATATAGATAGATGCATTTGGAATCACAACGGACACAGCATCTTCGTCAATGCCGCTCTTATCCTTTTGCAGCAATACCTCACTTGCATAACCCAGCATTGCGAAAAAGACCTTGCTGTGCTCAAAGATATGCAAAAGGGCATCGCTCTCGGAAACCACATATACTTTAGCTTTTTTGCTCGGTGGAACGTTCATGGAAGTACGCACATTTCGGATGGCACGAACGGCCTCTTTGATGGTCTCCACAGCGTTTTCTTCCTGTGAGAAGTTCCACTCCTCCCGATATTGCGGCCAAGCGGAAACCATAATGCTAGGCTCTACATCCTGAAGGTTACAGAAAATTTCCTCTGTGATAAATGGCATGTAGGGGTGCAGCAATTTTAAGGACTGAATCAAAACGGTTTGTAAGGTCCAGAGTGCCGCTGCCTTGCTGCTATCCTCATCATTCCATAATCTTGGTTTCACCATCTCAATGTACCAATCGCAGAATTCCTCCCAGATGAAGTCATACACTTTCTGCAAAGCAATTCCCAACTCGTATTTATCAAGGTTCTCAGTCACATCCTTAGCCAAGCGATTGGCCTTAGAAAGAATCCACTTATCCGCCATTGTGAGGGAATCTAAGGTCACATCCTGAAACGAAGCCTTCTCCATATTCATCATAATAAAACGGCTGGCATTCCATACCTTATTGGCAAAGTTACGGCTATTCTCCACTCTCTCCCAGTAGAAACGCATGTCATTTCCAGGGGCATTTCCAGTGATTAAGGTCATACGCAATGCATCTGCACCATACTTGTCAATCACCTGCAGAGGGTCAATTCCATTTCCAAGGGATTTGCTCATCTTACGACCCTCAGAATCCCTCAAAAGGCCATGAATCAAAACGGTATGGAATGGTGTCTTTCCTGTCTGCTCAATACCTGAAAATACCATACGAATGACCCAGAACAGAATGATGTCATAACCTGTCACCAAAACATCTGTTGGGTAGAAATATTCCATCTCCTCGGTCTTGTGCGGCCAGCCCAGAGTCGAGAAAGGCCAAAGTGCGGAAGAGAACCAAGTATCCAGCGTGTCTTCATCCTGCTTCATCTCCGTACAACCACACTTCGGACAGCACTCCGGCTGCTTCTTGGCTACAACCATCTCTCCGCAAGAAGCACAATAATAGGCCGGAATCCGATGTCCCCACCACAGCTGTCTGGAAATACACCAGTCACGGATGCCTTCCAGCCAATTCAGATAGGTTTTTCCGAAATTCTCTGGAACAAATTTCAAGTCGCCCGTCTTTAACGCTTCGATTGCCGGTTTTGCCATCTCATCCATCTTTACAAACCACTGCGGTTTCACCATAGGCTCCACTGTTGTCTTACAACGGTCATGCGTTCCTACGTTGTGGGAATGCGGAACCACTTTGGCAAGCAGCCCCATTTCCTTTAAATCCTCCACCATAGCTTTTCTCGCCTCGTAGCGGTCCATACCAAAGTATTTTCCCTCCACGCTGATGGTCGCATCGTCATTTAAGATACAGATTTCTTCCAGATTGTGGCGTTTTCCCACCTCAAAGTCATTTGGGTCATGTGCTGGTGTAATTTTTACACAACCAGTACCAAACTCTTTATCTACATAAGCATCCGCAATGACCGGAATCTTGCGGTTTGTCAAAGGCAAGCACAGCATCTTTCCAACCAAATCCTGATATCTCTCATCCTCTGGATTAACTGCAACCGCTGTATCTCCAAGCAAAGTCTCCGGACGTGTGGTTGCAATCTCCACAAAACGGCCTTCCTCTCCATCAATCGGATACAAAATATGCCAGAAAAAGCCATTCTGCTCCTCATGCACAATCTCGGCATCCGAAATAGAAGTGCCACACACTGGACACCAGTTGATGATACGAGGTCCCTTATAAATATATCCTTTTTCATACAGACGGGTAAACACCTCCAAAACTGCCTCGGAGCAGCCCTCATCCATCGTAAAACGTTCTCTGTCCCAGTCCGCAGAAGAACCAAGCTTGTGCAGCTGCTTTACAATACGGCTGCCGTACTCTTCCTTCCACTTCCAAGTTTCCTTCAAAAAGCCCTCTCTTCCAAGCATCTGCTTGTCAATGCCTTCCTTTTGCAGCTTCTCAATCACCTTCACCTCAGTTGCAATCGCTGCGTGATCCGTTCCCGGCTGCCACAATGCCTCGTAGCCCTGCATTCTCTTATAACGAATCAAAATATCCTGCATCGTGTTATCCAAAGCATGTCCCATGTGCAGCTGTCCTGTAATATTTGGCGGCGGCATCACAATGGTAAAGGGCTTCTTCCCTTCTCTCTTTCCTCTTGCAGCATCCGCATGGAAATATTTGTTATCCAGCCACTTCTGGTACAGGCGCTCCTCAATGTCCGCTGGGTTATACGTCTTTTCCAATTCCTTCATAATCAAACCTCCTCATATCCTTTTCTACTTTTTTCCTTTTTTATTTTTTTACTTTATCTGGTTTTTTCGGAAAAGAAAAAGCCCCTTGCATCTATATGCAAAGGGCGAAAATCCGCGTTACCACCTTTATTCGACAGAACAAATCCATACTGCCATCTCTCATCCCTTTAACGTGGGATGGGTCCGTGAAGATGTACTGCCAGCAAAATGCGGGTTCCACCTCCCAGTTCCAAAGCTACCTTCCATCCTTCGTTGCTTTGGGCAGCCTTGCAGCCAGTGAACCGCCCTCTCTGTCAAGTATCCAGATGTACTCCTCTTCTTCCTAACCTTTTTCATATGTTCTTCATTTTAGCCACAAAGTCTATTTTTGTCAAGTCCGTTTTCTTTCTAAGATTCAGAACGAAATCACGTTCTCACGCCTCAAACAGCAAGTGT
>JAUNGR010000024.1 GCA_030524485.1 bacterium
GTAGAGTCTGTTGCAAGTACATAGAACAAGAACTTGCTGAGGGGAAAGCAACAGGAAGAAGAGAAGACAAGATAGAGCCGAATGGAAAATAATGGGAGAAAAAAGATGGAAGTTAGAGTGATGTGGAAGAATGCCAGATGTGCGGTTTTGGAGCTTGCAGATGGTGGCATTTATGAGACAAAGGAAGAGTACGAGATTGTCTTAAATGGCAAGTCTTACGGAAAGACCAAAAAAGTTGTGAGCAGCCTGTACAACCTGAAACCGGACAGCTCCTATGAAGTGCAGATTGTGGGGGAGAAGGAGACAGCAAAGATAGAATTTTGCACGGATTATGAGTTTGTCACCTTAAATGTAAAGGATTTTGGAGCCAAAGGAGACGGGCAGCAGGACGATACTACCTACATTCAGGCAGCCATTCTGTCCTGCCCGAAGGACAGCCGTGTGTTGGTTCCGGCAGGTGAATATAAGATTCGCAGTCTTTTTCTGAAGGACGATGTGCGCGTGGAGCTGGCAGAAGGAGCTGTACTCTCTGCTTACACGGATCGCAGCCTCTTCCCGATTTTTCAGAGTGTGATTCAAAGCTATGATGAGAAGGACGAGTACAATCTGGGAACTTGGGAGGGAAATCCTCTGCCCATGTTTGCAGGCATTATCACAGGCGTGAATGTGAAGAATGCACAGTTGTACGGACAGGGAAGGATTGAGGGCAATGCCGGAAAGGAAGAGGGCAACTGGTGGTACCAGCCAAAGATTATGAACATTGCTTTCCGTCCCCGCATGATTTTTCTGAACCATTGTGAAAATATCGTGGTGCAGGGCATTCAGGTGCAGAACAGTCCGAGCTGGAACATTCATCCTTATTTTTCCGACCATCTGCGTTTCTTAGATTTAAAGATTTTAAATCCGAAAAATTCACCGAACACAGATGGTTTGGACCCAGAATCCTGTAAAGATGTGGAGCTTGCGGGTATTTACTTCTCTCTGGGAGATGACTGCGTAGCGGTGAAGTCCGGTAAGATTTATATGGGTGCAAAGTATAAGAAGCCGTCGGAGGATATTTTTATTCACCAATGTTGCATGAGAGACGGACATGGTTCCATCACCATAGGAAGTGAGATGGCGGGAGGGGTCAAGAGATTGACCGTAAAAGACTGTCTCTTCCTGCACACAGACCGTGGACTGCGCATCAAGACCAGAAGAGGAAGAGGGAAGGATGCCATCATTGAGGACATTCTGTTTGAAAACATTCATATGGACCATGTCATGACACCTTTTGTCATCAATAGCTTCTATTATTGTGACCCAGACGGACACACCGAGTATGTGCGAAGCAGGGAGAAGCTTCCGGTGGATGACAGAACACCGGATATCCGCACTTTGACCTTCAAGGACATTGAGGCAGAAAATTGTCATGTGGCTGCCGCTTATATGTGTGGACTTCCGGAGCAGAAGATTCGCCGAGTGGAGATGGAGAATGTCCATGTCACCTATGCAGAAAATCCGCAGGCAGGCGTACCGGCCATGATGGAAGGGGCAGAGGAAGTGACCAAGATGGGCATCTATGCCTACAATGTGGAAGAGCTGTTGCTTAAGAATGTCAGCGTACAGGGACAGGACGGAGAAGAATTGACAGCGGAAGGCACGAAGGTCATAAGGCTATAAGGCTATAACAAAGACAAGAAGACAAAGACGGAGGAGACAATGAAACGAGAAAGTGTTGCGGATTATGTGAGAAGTATTCCGGATTTTCCGGAAAAAGGCATTATTTTTCGGGATGTGACCACCATTCTTCAGGATGCAGACGGATTGGCTATGTCGATTGATGCCCTTGCGGATATGCTAAAAGACATAGAATTTGACGTGGTGGTGGGACCGGAATCCAGAGGATTTATTTTTGGAGTGCCGATTGCTTACAAGATGCACCAAGGCTTTGTGCCGGTGCGAAAAAAGGGCAAGCTGCCCTGTAAGACCGTTTCTCAGAGTTATGAGTTGGAATATGGCAGTGCAGAGATTGAGATGCATGCAGATGCCATTCTTCCAGGGCAGAAGGTGGTCATTGTGGACGATTTGATTGCGACCGGTGGAACCATAGAGGCAATTATCAAGTTGGTGGAGTCTCTGGGAGGAGAGGTTGTGAAATGCTGCTTTGTGATGGAGCTTGCTGGTCTGAATGGCAGAGAGCGTCTCAAAGGAATTCCGACAGAGTCTGTGATTGTGTATAAAGGGAAATAAGAGCAGAAGTTAATTGTGACGCTGCAAAATGTTAGGGAAGAGGGGATTGTTGTGTAACAACGGCAGTTCTCTTTTCTTTTTGGGTATCCCAGAGAAAGGGAAAAGAGGAAAAAAAGCTGAATTTAGAAGAAGTGCATGAAAAGTATCAGAAAAAATATGGTTTTTTATACTTTTTAGTCAAGAACAAGAATTATCTGAAAATAAAATGTAATATTATTGAAAGCACTTACAATTCCAAATGCAAGGGGAAAAATAGGGAGTCACGAGGGAAAATAGGATAAAAAAACAGTATTATTACATGAAAAAGCAAAAAAACAGGGTAAAAACAAGGAAAAATTGAGATAGAGGCTATCCTATTGTGCCGAAAAATAGAATAAAAAAATGGGATTTTTTGTGAAAAATATAAAAGTGCTTACATAAAAAAAGAAATAAAATGTGCTAAACATCCAAAAAAATATGCTTTTTTACTTGCAAAAATGATAAATATAGTATATAATGCAAAAGGAGTCAAAAACAGGCGAAGAGATGTAAGCACTTTCATTAGGTGCACATTCGAGCTACAGCCTGAAAAACAGGGCTGATAAAAAAGCCAATATTACCATATGGTAAGGGGACCATATGGAATCAAGAAGGAGGAAATCTTTATGAGAAAAGCATTTCGCAGAGGAACTGCACTGCTCTTAGGTGCTGCACTGTGTGCAAGCCTTGCAGCATGTGGCGGTGGTTCCAACACAACTACGACAACCGCAAGCGGAGAACAGGGTGGTTCCGAGAGCACAGGTGAGGTGACAAAGCCGGAGAAATTAAAAGTTATGTTCGACGGTACCGTATTCACCACTGCAAATGGCCGTGACCAGTTTGAGGCTGCTTTGGAGGAGGCACTGGGAATGGAATTGGAGTTCGTTCAGCCAGACCACTCTGCATACTACGATAACGTAAGTATGACTTTTGCAGGCGGAGACATTCCGGATATCATTCTTTTAGGAAGTTCCTACTACTGGAGCTACGCATCTCAGGGTGCTTTGTGGGATATGAGTTCCGCATGGGAGAATTCTGAGCTGAAGGCTTCCGGACGTATCATCAACGAGGATATCATCAACGGTCTGTACTTGGATGGCGCACTGTATGGCTTTGCACCGTCAAGAGGAAATGGTTGTGTGACTTACCTTAAGAAAAAATGGTTGGACAATGTAGGTCTGGAAGTACCGACCACATATGACGAATATATGAATGTATTGAAGGCCTTCACGGAGGGCGATCCAGACGGAAATGGCGTGAATGGCGATACTTACGCAATCACAGCTTCCGGTCTGATTGGTGCAGAGGCACCTTACACCAACTTCCTGCCAGAGTTCTATCAGGACGCTTATCCGGACTTCTATAAGAACGACGAGGGCGTATGGGTAGATGGATTCTCTGAGGATGCTATGATTGGTGCGATGACAAGACTGAAAGATGCTTACAGCAAGGGTTACATCGATAAGGAAATCATCACAAATAAGACATCTGACTGCCGTAACAAGTTCTACGATGACAAGTGCGGTGTGTTTACATACTGGGCAGGTACTTGGGCAAACAACTTAAAGACCAACCTTGAGGCTAAGGGTCTGGATGGCGAGCTGGTTATCGTTCCTCCGATTGAGGAGTTAGGCCACTACGTAGAGAGAACCGCAGCTAACGTATGGTGTATCACAGCAAACTGCTCCAATCCGGAAGGCGCATTCAAGTACTTCATTGAGCCGATGTTAGATGGTGGCGAAGTACAGACTCTGTGGTCCTACGGCGTGAAGGGCGTTCACTGGGATGACAAGGCTGAGACCGTAACTTACGGCGACAACAGCGAGACCTACGAAGAGGGTCAGTTCCATATGCTTCCAAACTTAGAGACACCTACCACTCTGAACACCAAGAACCACATCGATCCGATGCTGGCAATCGCTACTTTTGATGGCGAGGATCCGGGTGCTTCCACAGTGGCAGAGATCGCAAAAGAGTCTCAGGAGAAGTTTAACGAGTGGGCAGTACAGGCTCACACCAGCCCGAACTATGACGAAGTGTACAACACTTACATTGCAACTCTGAACGATATCAGAAAGCCTATCATCACTGAGGTGGTAACAGGTTCCATGACTCCGGAAGACGGAGTGGCTCAGTACAAAGAGCAGGCTGCAAGCATGGTAGAGGAGATTCTGGAGTCCTTGAACGCACAGTAATATTCCTGTATCGGTCAGCCACATCACCATAAGCAAAGAAATTTTGTGTGTGGAATGAGACATACAGAAATGACAGAACCGTGATATTAGACATACAAAGACAATGGTGAGAGAATGCTGCAAAGACTGCCACGGTGGGGAGCCGACAGTCCTGTAAAAATGCTACATAAAGAAAGCAGCATTCCTCACTATTTGTATTTGAGGATTGTGCGAAGCAATCTGGTATCATAGGGGTCAAAAAACGTTTGACTCCAACATCTTTTGAGGGGATAAAAGGATAAAGTTCTGTCAGACGCAAAGCAGCAAAAAATAATGTATCTGTAAACATTCTAAGATAAGGTAGGTACTGAATATGAGCAAACAAAAGTCCACCCCAACAAGAACATCCGGAAAATCCATTGGTGTCAGAATTTATTATTACAGATGGTTCTATGTGATGGCACTTCCGGTTCTTGTACTGGTAACATTATTTAACTATCTTCCGATGTTGGGAATCCGTTATGCTTTCTATGACTATAAGCCAATCGGAACACCTGCGTTTGTAGGATTTAAGCACTTCCAGACTCTGTTTTCCAGAGATGCATTCTGGACGGCATTCTTCAATACACTGCAGATTAGTGTATTTAAGTTGTTACTGACCACTCTTCTTGCCGTTGTTGTTTCTCTTATGTTGAATGAGATGAGAAACATTTTGGCAAAGAAGACCTTCCAGACTATTATTTACCTGCCGCACTTCCTCTCTTGGGTTGTTGCAGCATCCGTATTCTCTTTGATTCTTTCCCCGTCCGATTCCGGTCTTGTCAATGCTTTCTTAAAGCAGATTGGAGTTTTGGAGGCAGGACAGGAGATTTACTTCTTGGCAAGCAAACAGTGGTGGCGTTTGATGTACTACATCATCGATGTTTGGAAAGATACTGGTTGGGGAACCATCCTCTATCTGGCAACCTTGGCAGGAATCAGCCCAGACTTGTATGAGGCTGCTGAGATGGATGGAGCAAACCGCTGGCAGCAGCTGCGCTTTATCACTTTGCCGGCTCTGTACAATACCATCATCACCGTTCTCATCCTGAATCTGGCAAAGGTTCTGAATCTGTTCGAGCCGGTATTCGTGTTGTACAATGAGGCTGTTTACGATGTGGCAGACGTTCTTCAGACCTATATTTACCGTCAGACTTTCGGTGTTGGTGTTCCGAACTATGGCTATACAACCGCTGTAGGTTTGTTCAAATCTTTGGTGGCTTGTATGTTGGTGCTGGCATGTAACTGGGCAAGTAAAAAAGTACGTGGCCGTGGTATTGTATAGGAGGTACAGAAATGGGAAGAGAGAAAAAATTTACATTGGGTGATTTCTTTATTTACTTTGCATTTGTACTGATTGCCCTGTTTATTCTGCTGCCGATTTATAAGGTATTAGTGGACTCCTTGGATTTAAAGAGCGGTTACGGTATGAGATTGTGGCCGGAAAGCTTTTCTTTCCTCGGATATAAAATTATTTTGACAACCAAGTCCCTGTATCAGCCTTTCCTGATTTCCGTTCTGGTAACAGGCGTTGGTACTTTGATGGGTCTGGCAATCGTAACGCTGGGTGCTTATGTGCTGATTCAGTGGGATATGCCGGGAAGAAACTTCTTCTCCTACTTCCTGCTGTTCACCATGATTTTTGAAGGCGGTATGATCCCGACTTACTTGGTAATGAGACAGTTAAAGTTAATCAATACTCTGTGGGCGGTTATCCTTCCTATGAGTATGAGTGTTTACAATCTGGTTTTGATGAGAAACTTCTTTGAAGGCATCCCCGGAAGCCTTCTGGAGGCAGCACAGATTGACGGATGTTCCCCCATCGGAATCTTCTTCAAGGTGGTTCTTCCGTTGTCTAAGGCAGCTTTGGCTTCCATCGGTTTGATGTTTGGCGTTGCCTTCTGGAACAACTATACCAACTTCAAGCTGTACATCAGTAACCGTGATTTGTACAACTTCCAGATGAAGCTGCGTGATATGATGCAGGGTTCTGATATGGTAAACACTTCAGAAGCCATCGCAACCAATACTTTGAACAACGCAGCCGTTATCGTGGCTATCCTTCCTTTCATGATTATCTACCCATTCTGCCAGAACTACTTCGTGCAGGGTGTTAACGTAGGTGCTGTTAAGGAATAAGAACAACTGAAAATCTATAGAGACCGCTTTGATGGGGCAACCTGTCAGGGCGGTTCTTTCTATCATAAAAAAGATAAGGAGGAGAATGATGTTAGAAGTGAGATTATTGACGGCGGACGAGATGAGAGAGGTGTACGAGAGTCATATGCTTTCGGACTTTCCAGAGAATGAGAGAAAGCCCTTTGCCAGAATCCAAGAGCTGTTGGAGGCAGGTTTTTATGAGGCTTATGGTGTCTTTGAAGGGGAAAAGCTGCTTGCCTATGCGTGGTTTATGAAGGGAAAGCTGGGAAGGTATGTGCTTTTGGATTATCTTGCCGTCTGCAAGGAATATCGCAGTCAGGGCTATGGCAGCCGTTTGCTGCCCCTTTTGCAGGAAGCAATGAGTCAGCAGTACGAGGGAATTTTGGGTGAGGTGGAAGACCCCGATTTTGGGGAGGACGAGGCGGACATCGCCGTGCGTAGGCGAAGACTGTGCTACTATGAGCGTTATGGTTTTCAGAGGAGAGGCCTGTATTGCACGCTCTTTGGTCCCAGACTCTGCATCATCTCCTATGAACAAAAAGGACAGAAAGAAGCCGATGACAGAGAGATTTATCAGGCTATGGATGATATTTATCAGGTAATGTTTCACAAAAATCAGTATCCCGGAGAGATAACTTTGAACTATTTGGAGAATTAAGGGATTTTCTTGCATTTTTCGGAAAATACTTCTATAATGCTATATCATAATAATAGCATCAGGGAAGATTTTTACACAAAAGAAAGATACTCAAAACACTCACAGGAAGGGGGAACTGTACCCCAAAATGTCTGTACTTGACGGACATAGCGAAGGCGGCGTTCACGCTCCCTGTGGGAAAACAGGTTTCATGGAGGAGCTGCAGGTGCTGCAGCGTGCAAGTTTATGGAAAAAAGGTGAGGGTATGGAAAAAAATCAGAGCAAAGAGAGTAAGGAAGTAAAGATGCAAGAAGTGATGACGAAAGAATTGCCAGAAGTATTGCCGCCGGTGGGTAAGAAGCTGGACAACGAGTTGGAGGCACCGGCTGATTTTACCAGCCCCGAAGAATTGTACCAGGATCTGATTGCAAGCATTCGTCGTTATCATCCATCGGATGACATTTCAATGATTGAGAAGGCCTATCGTTTGGCAAGTGAGGCACATAAGACGCAAAAACGCAAGTCTGGTGAACCTTATATCATTCATCCTCTCTGTGTGGCCATTATTCTGGCGGATTTGGAGCTGGATAAGGAGAGCATTGCCGCCGGTCTGATGCACGATGTCATTGAGGATACGGATGTGACCTTTGATGATTTGGCGAAGGAGTTTGGCACGGAAGTTGCTTTTTTGGTGGATGGTGTGACCAAGCTGACGCAGATTAGCTGGGCCAAGGATAAGATGGAAATTCAGGCTGAAAACCTAAGAAAGA
The DNA here is from genome assembly GCA_030524485.1 of bacterium. Classification (GTDB taxonomy): domain Bacteria; phylum Bacillota; class Clostridia; order Lachnospirales; family Lachnospiraceae; genus CAJMNU01. The sequence continues at coordinate 8,031 of JAUNGR010000024.1, forward strand.
TGTTTTTGGCTATGGCAAAGGACATCCGAGTCATTCTGATTAAGTTGGCCGACCGCCTGCACAACATGAGAACCGGACAGTATTGGAAACCCGAAAAGCAGAAGGAAAAGGCGAGAGAGACGATGGACATTTATGCACCGATTGCCCACCGTCTTGGTATTTCCAAGATTAAGATTGAGTTGGATGACCTGTCTTTAAAATATTTGGAGCCAGAGGTATACTATGACTTGGCCGAAAAGATTGCCCTGAAAAAAGATGCGAGAGAGGCTTTCATTAAACAGATTGTGGGGGAAGTGACCCAACAGATGCAGGAGATGGACATTCCCTGTCGGGTGGACGGAAGGGTCAAGCACTTCTTTAGTATCTATAAGAAGATGGTGAATCAGCACAAGACTTTGGACCAAGTGTATGATCTGTTTGCGGTTCGTATTATTGTGGATTCCGTGAAGGACTGCTATGCGGCTCTGGGTGCGATTCACGAGCTGTACAAACCGATTCCAGGGCGATTTAAGGACTACATTGCGATGCCCAAGCCCAACATGTACCGTTCCCTTCATACCACGTTGATAGGCTCAAATGGACAGCCTTTTGAGATTCAGATTCGTACCTATGAGATGCATCGAGTGGCGGAGTATGGAATTGCCGCCCACTGGAAGTACAAGGAGGTCGGCAGCGGCAAGGCAGCGAATAACAGTGAGGAAGCGAAATTAAGTTGGCTGAGACAGATTTTGGAGTGGCAGAAGGACACGGATGACAGCAAAGAGTTTTTGAACCTGATCAAGAGCGATTTCAACTTGTTCTCAGATAATGTCTACTGTTTTACCCCGAGCGGAGACGTAAAGACTTTGCCGAGTGGTTCCACCCCGATTGATTTCGCCTATTCCATCCACAGTGCGGTTGGCAACAAGATGGTGGGCGTGCGTGTGAACGGAAAGCTGGTCAATAACGACTATGTGCTGCAAAACGGCGACCGAGTGGAGATTTTGACCTCCCAAAATTCCAGAGGTCCCAGCCGAGATTGGCTGAATATCGTAAAGAGTACGCAGGCGAGAAATAAGATTAACCAGTGGTTCAAGGCAGAGCGCAAGGAAGATAATATCGTTCGTGGCAAGGAGATGATTGAGCGATATTGTAAGGCGAAGGGCATCAATTTCTCGGAGCTGAGTAAGCCGGAGTTTATGGAGAAGGTCATGGCCCGTTATGCCTTTAAGGATTGGGAGTCCGTGCTTGCTTCCATCGGTCACGGCGGTCTGAAAGAGGGACAGGTCATCAACAAGATGATGGAGGAACTCAATAAGAAGCTCAAGAGGGAAATCACGGACGAGGCCATTCTAAAGAACATCGCAGAGAACAATAAGTCGCTTCCCATCGCAGCGGAGAAGTCCAAGAGCGGGATTGTGGTCAAGGGAATGCACGATTTGTCGGTGCATTTTTCAAAATGCTGCAATCCCATGCCAGGGGATGAGATTGTGGGCTTTGTCACCCGAGGCCGAGGAGTTTCCATTCACCGAAGCGATTGTACCAACATCCTGCATCTCTCAGAGGAAGACAGAGCACGTCTGACCGATGCCGAGTGGCAGAAGGAAGAGGAAGAAAGTACCAATTTAAGTTACACAACAGAAATTCGTATTTATGGCGATAATCGAGTGGGACTTTTGGGGGATATCTGTCGCATCTTTACGGATAGAGATATTGATATTAATGCATTGGAATCCCGTACCAGCAAGCAGGGTACAGCGACCCTGACCCTTTCCTTCAAGACCCATGGAAAAGAGGAGTTGAACCGTCTGATTGAGAAGGTACGTCAGGTGGATGGCGTGATAGACATCGAGAGAGCAATGGGCTAGAGTGGTCTTGCTGGACGACAGGAGAGTTCGGTGAGAAAGAAGCCTTAAAGGAGTGAGAAGAGAACAATGAGTGAGATTCAGATTAAGCGCTATGCCCTTGGACCGGTGGCAGCGAATTGCTATGTGGTATATCGAAAGGGTTCCCATCATGCCATTGTGATAGATCCCGCAGACAGAGCCGATGTGATTGCCGCTCACTGTCGGGACTTGGGCGTGGTGCCAGAGGCGGTGCTGCTGACACATGGTCATTTTGACCACATCATGGCAGCGGATGAGATACGAAAAAAATATCAGGTTTCGATTTATGCCTGCAAGAAGGAAAAGGAGCTTTTGGCGAGTGCGGATTTCAATCTCTCCAAGCCCTTCACGGGCAGACCTTATACGCTGGAAGCGGATGTGTGGGTGGGCGATGGTGAGAAGCTTACCTTCACAGACCTTAGCTTTGAGGTGTTGGAGACTCCTGGACATACGGCTGGTTCCGTCTGCTATTATATGCGGGAGGAAGCAATCCTGTTTTCCGGAGACACTTTATTTGCGGGCAGCTACGGGAGAGTGGATTTTCCGACTTCCTCTCCGGCGGATATGGTGCACTCCTTGAGAGATATCCTATTTTTGTTGCCGGAGGAGACGTTGGTGTATCCCGGTCATAACGAAGCAAGCGACATAAAAACGGAGAAACGCTACAATGCAGCTGTGGCAAGCTGGGGTGGAGGCAGAGAGAGATGATAGGAATTTGTTTAAACAATCCGGCCTTTGAGCAAGACATCCGTGAGCTGCTGATGGCATACTATCCGGGGGAAACCTTTGTTCATGACGAAAGGACAGAGGTTTCCTTTTGCGTAAAAGGGCAGCAGGAAGAGAGCCGTTTTGTCTTGCAGTTGCTGGAAGGAGAACAGTTGGAGCGGTTGTGTTTTGAGGGAGAGACGGCTCTTGTGCCGGACAATCGCAGCGAGAGCAAGAGTGCCATCAAACGCCTGCTCTATCAGGCACTTTGTGAGAGAAACAAAGGCAGAAAGCTGCCTTGGGGAACGCTCACAGGCATTCGCCCGACGAAGATAGCGATGAGCCGTCTGGAGCAGGGGCAGAGTGAGGAAGAAATTGCCGCTTTCATGAGGGAACAGTATTTAAGCAGCGAGGAAAAGATTCGCTTGAGCATTGAGATTGCAAAGAGGGAGAAGGAACTGCTCTCCGTGTTGGACTATGAGACAGGCTACAGTCTGTATGTGGGCATTCCCTTCTGCCCGACCACCTGTCTCTACTGTTCCTTTCCCTCCTACCCCATAGGAAAGTGGGCGAAGAAAACCGAGCAGTATCTGGCGGCCTTGTTCAAGGAGATGGAATTTACGGCCGAGAGAATGAAGGGACGCAAGTTGGATACCATTTACATGGGAGGCGGAACCCCGACTTCCCTGAGTCCCGAGGATTTGGATGCGATTTTTACCAAGTTGGAGGAGCTATTTGATGTGAGTCAGGCCATAGAATTCACTGTGGAAGCGGGCAGACCAGATAGCATCACGAGGGAGAAGCTGGAGGTGCTACGCAGCCATCACATCAGCCGCATCTCCATCAATCCCCAGACGATGAAGCAGGAGACCCTAGACCTCATCGGAAGACGGCATACGGTGGAGCAGGTCAAGGACTGTTTTTATATGGCGAGGGAGATGGGCTTTGACAACATCAACATGGATTTGATTGTGGGGCTACCGGAGGAAGATTTGGAGGATGTGCGGGCCACGATGGAGCAAATCCGCCTGCTAAATCCGGACAGCGTGACGGTACATTCCTTGGCCATCAAAAGAGCGGCAAGATTGAATCTGTTTCGGGAGAAATACGAGGGGCAGATTCACGGCAGTCAGGAGATGATTGATTTGACAGCCGAATATGCCAGAGAGATGGGCTTGGAGCCGTATTATCTGTACCGCCAGAAAAATATGGCTGGAAACTTTGAGAATGTGGGCTATGCAAAGGCAGGGAAGGCCTGTCTGTATAATATCCTGATTATGGAGGAGCTGCAGACCATTGTGGCCTGCGGAGCGGGAACCACAACCAAGGTAGTCTTCCCGAAGGAGAATCGTAGAGAACGCTGCGAGAACGTGAAGGAAGTGGAGCAGTATATCGGTCGAATTGATGAAATGCTCCAAAGAAAGGAAAAGTTGCTTGTAAAGCCGTCCTAATCGTGCTATAAAGAAAAGCAAAAGCTGAAAAGTAAAAGAGGGAATGAATATGGCATTGAAAAAGAAACCTGTGACAGGTATGAGAGATGTGCTGCCCAATGAGATGCAGATTCGGGAGTACATGACAAACATTATCAAGGAGACCTACCGAGGCTTTGGCTTCTCCTCCATCGAGACTCCCTGTGTGGAGCACATTGAGAATCTGACCAGCAAGCAGGGCGGAGACAACGAGAAGCTTATTTTTAAGATTTTAAAGAGAGGTGACAAGCTGAATGTAGAGGCAGCCACAACGGAGGACGAGGTGGTGGATTCTGGTCTGCGTTATGACTTGACGCTGCCGCTGTCCCGCTACTATTCCAACAACGCAGCCAATCTTCCGAGTCCCTTTAAGGCTCTGCAGATGGGCAGTGTGTGGCGTGCAGACCGTCCGCAGAAGGGACGTTTTCGTCAGTTTGTGCAATGTGACATTGATATTTTGGGGGATGCGACCAATTTTGCGGAGATTGAGCTGATTTTGGCAACCACAAAGGCATTGTCTCGCATCTGTCCGGATAAGAAATTTACGGTTCGCATCAACGACAGAAATATCCTAAAGGGTATGGCAGCCTACTGTGGTTTTCCGGAGTCTGCCTACGATCAAGTGTTTATCATTCTGGATAAGATGGACAAAATCGGTTTGGATGGCGTGGAAGCGGAGCTTTTGGAGGCAGGTTTTGCCCCAGAGAGCGTAGAAACCTACAAGGGATTGCTTTCGGAAGAAGGAAAGGATGCCGAGGCAGTGAAGAAGTTGGGAGCTGTGCTTTCTAAAGTGCTGCCGCAGAGTGTGAGCGATGGGCTGGCACACATCATGCAGACCGTCTCTGCCGTTTCTCAGACTGGCATTGCCCTTGTGTTTGACCCAACGCTGGTGCGTGGAATGTCTTATTACACAGGAACCATCTTTGAGGTGGCCATGGAAGGCTTTGGCGGTTCCGTTGGCGGTGGCGGACGTTATGACGAGATGATTGGAAAGTTCACGGGAACCAAGACTCCTGCCTGCGGTTTTTCCATTGGCTTTGAGCGCTTGGTTTCGATTTTGATGGAAGAGGGCTTCTCCATTCCGAATCAGAGCAATAAAAAGGCCTATCTGTTTGAAAAAGGAGTGGATACAGCTGTGCTTGCAGACATTATGAAGCAGGCGATGGAAGAGAGAAATTCAGGTGTGCAGGTTTTAGTGGCACAGATGAACAAAAATAAGAAGTTCCAGAAAGAGCAGCTGATGAAGGACGGATATCAGGAATTTTGTGAATTTTATAGAGATGCATTCAAACAAAATTGAGAATTAAGAGAAGAAATGCAACTAAGAAAGACATACAGGAAAGACATATAGGAGGAAGAGAATCATGGCTGAGTCAATGGCAGGACTGAAACGTTCTCATAGATGTACGGAAGTATCGGAGGCTCACATTGGCAGTGAGGTGACGGTGATGGGCTGGGTGCAGAAGAGCAGAAATAAGGGAGGCATTATTTTTGTGGATCTGCGTGACCGCTCCGGTATTTTGCAGCTCATTTTTGAGGAAAGCGACTGTGGAACGGAGAGCTTTGAGAAGGCAGAAAAATTGAGAAGTGAGTTTGTGATTGCGGTTACGGGCATCGTGGAGAAGCGTTCCGGAGCGGCAAATGAGAATTTAAAGACGGGAAACATTGAGGTGAGGGCAAAATCGCTGCGCATCCTCTCCGAATCCGAGGTTCCGCCTTTCCCGATTGAGGAGAATAGCAAAACCAAGGAGGAGTTGCGCTTAAAATACCGCTTTTTGGATCTGCGTCGTCCAGACATTCAGAGAAATCTGGCCGTGCGCAGCCGTGTGGCAACTCTTACCCGTGCTTTCCTTGCAGAAGAGGGATTTTTGGAGATTGAGACTCCAACCTTAATCAAGAGCACTCCGGAGGGAGCCCGTGACTATCTGGTGCCGAGCCGAGTTCACCCCGGTTCCTTCTACGCACTGCCGCAGTCCCCGCAGTTGTTCAAGCAGCTTTTGATGTGTTCTGGATACGACCGCTACTTCCAGTTGGCACGCTGCTACCGAGATGAGGACTTGCGTGCAGACCGTCAGCCAGAGTTCACCCAGATTGACATGGAGCTGTCTTTTGTGGATGTGGACGATGTGTTGGAGGTCAACGAGAGACTGTTGCAGAAGCTTTTTAAAGACATCTGTGGCTATGAGTTAAGCCTTCCGATTCCGAGAATGACTTGGAAGGAAGCGATGGAGCGTTACGGTTCCGATAAGCCGGATCTGCGTTTTGGCATGGAAATCCATAACGTATCGGAGACCGTGAAGGACTGTGAGTTTGTGGTATTCCAGTCTGCTTTGGCAAACGGCGGTTCCGTGCGGGGCATCAATGCTGAGGGACAGGGAGCCATGCCAAGAAAGAAGATTGATGCTCTGGTGGAGTACGCCAAGGGCTTCGGAGCCAAGGGCTTGGCTTATCTGGCCATTCAGCCGGACGGAAGCTTCAAGTCTTCCTTTGCGAAGTTTATGAAGGAGGAAGAGCTGGCAGCACTGGCAACAGCGATGGATGCAAAGGCAGGCGATCTGCTGCTCTTTGCTGCGGATAAGGACAAAGTAGTCTTCGATGTGTTGGGCAACCTGCGTCTGGAGTTGGCAAGACAGCTCGATCTTCTCAAGAAGGATGACTTTAAGTTCCTTTGGGTGACAGAATTCCCGCTCTTAGAGTACTCTGAGGAAGAGGGACGCTACATGGCAATGCACCATCCTTTCACCATGCCGATGGAGGAAGACTGGCCTCTGATTGACAGCAATCCGGGAGCAGTGCGTGCGAAGGCCTACGACATCGTGCTGAATGGCGTGGAGATGGGTGGTGGTTCGGTCCGAATCCATCAGTCCGATATCCAGTCTAAGATGTTTGAGGTGCTGGGCTTTACGCCCGAGAAGGCACAGGAGCAGTTTGGTTTCTTGCTGAATGCCTTCAAGTACGGAGTGCCGCCGCACGCAGGTTTGGCCTACGGCATGGACCGTATGGTTATGTTGATGGTGGGAGCAGACAGCATCCGTGATGTCATCGCCTTCCCGAAGATTAAGGATGCTTCCTGCCTTATGACAGAGGCACCGGCTCCCGTGGATGAGAAACAGTTAAAAGAGCTGGGAATTGCGATTTCTGAGACAGAAAATCAGGAATAAGAGCAAAGCGACTTCCTTTTGTCTTTCGGATGTGGTATGATTAGAAAAAGCATTAGAAAACTTATCAAACATAAGGAGGACATTTTCCAATGGACATTCGTTATTCCTGTAACCAGAGAGATTTCAAGCGTTACACCACAGAGGAGACCAGAGCAGAGTTTCTGATTCAGAATCTTTACGTTCCGAATGAGGTGGTAGCCGTTTATTCCCATGTAGACCGTATGGTGACTCTGGGATGTATGCCAACCACAGAGACCGTCTCCATCGACAAGGGCATTGACATCTGGGCCAATTTCGGCACAGAGTATTTCTTAGAGAGACGTGAGATTGGCATTTTTAACATCGGAGGCAAGGGCAGCATTCAGGCGGACGATGAGACGTTTGCGATGGGGTACAAGGACTGCTTATATATTACAAAGGGAACCAAAACGGTCACCTTTAGCAGTGAGGACCCGGAGAATCCAGCAAAGTTCTATATGGTCAGTGCACCCGCACACAAGGCATGTAAGACCACTTTCATTCCGATTGAGAAGGCAGCCAAGAGACCGGTGGGTGCGATGGAGACTTCCAACAAGCGTACCATCAACCAGTTCATTCATCCAGACGTGCTGGAGACCTGTCAGCTGTCCATGGGTATGACGGTGTTGGAGCCAGGAAGCGTATGGAATACCATGCCAGCACACACCCATGAGAGACGTATGGAAATCTACATGTATTTCGAGGTTCCGAAGGACAATGTGGTCTTCCACATGATGGGAGAGGGACAGGAGACCCGTCACATCGTGATGCAGAACGAGGAGGCGGTGATCAGTCCGTCTTGGAGCATTCACTCTGGAGCTGGTACGAGTAACTACACCTTTATCTGGGCGATGGGCGGAGAGAATCAGGCCTTTGATGACATGGATAACATCCCGACCACAGAGCTGAGATAAGAGAGCATAAGACAGAACATAAGATAGAAAAGCAGATACGGAAGCGGTTGTGAGGCTGTGCCAAGGGGCGAGTCAAACAGCCGCTTTTGCCTTTCTTAAGAGAAAATTTCATTGAATAATAGAAGTAAGTTCGATATAATGAGGATACGAGAAGCACTGAGTGCGGAGCAATCCGGTATCATTGGGGTCAAACGGTCTTTTGACATGTAGGATGGCAAAAAGAGAACGGAAAGACACAGGAAGGAAGAAATCAGAATGGGAAAGAGTCGTGGAATGGATGAACGAGACCGCTTTCGCAGAAGAAGAAAGATCATTTGGGCACTGCAGTGGCTGCTTCTGTTTGCGGTGGTGGCGGTGCTGGTGGTGGGAATTGCAGCGGGTATCCGTTGGTGGGGGGCAAGAGGGAAACAGCCCAATCCGATGGGGGAGTCGGTCACAGAGCTAGGGAGACAAGATGACACCAAAGAAAGTACGAAGAATCCGACAGCGGAAGGCGGTAGTACTACGGAAACCACAGAGACGGCGGAGCCAAGTGAAGGCAGTGAGGAAGAGAAGCTGTTGGAGCAGACAGAACGAATGGCTGCTATGTATGACTATGACAGAGCCATCGAAACCTTACAGAACTATGAGGGATATGAGAATTCGTCAGCCTTAAAGAGGGCAGCAGCTGCCTATGAGGAGGCAAAGGCGAAGACGGTGGCTTATCCAGATATGGACAAGATTACGCACATCTTCTTCCATTCTCTGATTGCGGACACCTCCAAGGCCTTTGATGGGGGCAGTACTTCCGCAGGTTACAATCAGGTGATGACCACCATATCAGAGTTCAATCAAATGATCCAATCTATGTACGAGAAGGGTTATGTTATGGTGGACATTCATGACATCGCAAAGATAGAGCTGGCCGAAGATGGAAGTGAGAAGATGGTATATCAAAGCATCTATCTTCCAGAAGGAAAGATTCCCTTTGTGCTTTCTCAGGACGATGTGAGTTACTATGAATACATGACAGGCGATGGCTTTGCCAATCGGATTGTGGTGGATGAGAACGGAGAGTTGACCTGTGAGATGGACTTGGAGGATGGCACGACGCTTCGGGGGGATTTTGATATGGTTCCCTTGATTGAAGCCTTTGTGAGGGAGCATCCAGATTTCTCCTATCGGGGAGCCAAAGGAATGCTCTGTCTGACTGGTTACAATGGAGTTTTGGGCTATCGCACAGATACGGAGTATGAGAACAATCCGACTTATGCACAGGATGTGGAGGCTGCCAAGCAGGTGGCAGCGGTATTGAAGGAGAAAGGCTGGTACTTTGCGAGCCATAGCTGGGGACACATTCATATGCAGGAGCGCAGCTTTGATGCGGTGAAAACAGACACGGATAAGTGGGAGAGTCGAGTGGAACCCATTTTGGGAGAGACCGATGTGCTGGTTTATCCCTTTGGGGAGGACATCGGGGACTGGCATCCGTATCAGGGAGAAAAGTTTGAATATTTGGAGAGCGTTGGCTTTCGCTATTTCTGCAATGTGGACTCCGCTCAGTATTGGATGCAGCTGGGAAGCAACTACCTGCGTCAGGGGCGGCGCAATGTGGATGGACAGAGAATGTGGCAGGATTTGCAGCATCCGGAGAAGGCAAAGCTCTCGGATTTGTTCGATGTGCAGGCGGTCTTTGACCCAGCTCGCCCGACACCGGTGCAGTAAGAGGTTGACCCAACAGGGATGGATGAAGGCATGAAGGAGGAGAGGCAATGACAAACAAGAACAATCTGGTGATTACAATCGGAAGACAGTACGGAAGCGGTGGACGCATCACCGGCAAAAATCTGGCGAAGGAGCTGGGCATTCACTTCTATGACGAGGAGATCTTGAAATTGACCTCCGAGAAGAGTGCAATCGGAGAGACTTTTTTCAGACTTGCGGACGAGAAGGCAGGCAATAACATCCTGTATAAGATTTTAGACCATGTGAAGCCACAGCTGCGTAAGCCCTCTCTGGATGGAAATATGGTTTCTCCGGAGAATCTGTTTCGCTTTCAATCTGAGGTGATACGCAGCCTTGCCGAGGAGGAGAGTGCCTGCATTATTGCCGGACGCTGTGCGGATTATATTTTATCGGAGGCAGAGATGGAGAATGTCACTTTGGTTAGACTCTTCGTCTATGCGGATATGCCGACCCGCATCCAGAGAGTGATGGAAGTGGATAAGGTGGACGTGAAAGAAGCGGTGCGCCGAATCAAAAAGATTGACAAGGAGAGAAAGGACTACTATTTCTACTATGCAGGAAAGGATTGGATGGATATGACCAATTACGATCTGGCAATCAATACTAGTGAGATCGATTTGGAGCAGACGGCTGAGGTCATCAAAGATTATCTGCGTCTCAAGGGCTATCAGCCCGAGGAGATAGCAGGCAGTGAAAAGAGCGAAGAAGAGAAAGAAAGCAAGCCATAAGAGGCGATAGAGGCTATTCCCATAGCAGCGGATTTTATGACATAGAAAAACCCTTTCCGGTACACCCAGCGGAAAGGGTTTTTTAATAACATCTTTAGAGTAAACCTTCATGCACCCAATTGAGGGATGCACCAGCTTACCATGAAAGTCTGTCGGGTGCACTTGGCATCCCTGAACTGAGTGCTGCCTATCGGCAGCGGGACTTTCAGAGGAAACGGAATGTTTATATGATTAAGCCATAGCATTAACTGCTTTGGAAAGACGGGATACTTTTCTGGAAGAAGTATTCTTGTGGTATACTCCCTTGCTAGTAGCCTTGTCAATCTCAGAAATAGCAACCACCAAGCTTGCCTGAGCAGCAGCCTTATCGCCAGCAGCGATAGCAGCCTCAACCTTCTTAATCATGGTTTTTACCTTGGAACGGATTGCTTTGTTTCTTGCAGTTTTTGTTTCAGCAACTAAGATTCTTTTCTTTGCGGATTTAATATTAGCCAATTTTGACACCTCCATCTGACACTTATCGATAAATTTTCCTTTTCCTGTTTGCATCAAAGCCTGGACACGGACAGTTCAATGTAAACATACTAGTTTATTCTAACGAATGAAAAGGGGGATGTCAATACATATTTCTCATTTTTTTGCGAAAAATAGCGAAAGAAGGGCAAGAAAATGGAGAAGCAGGAGGAAACGATGGACAGAGAGAAGAGAATGGAAATTCGGACCGATTTGGCTCTGGAGGAGAAGGAGAGCATTCAGGCAGAGGGGATGGAAGTTGGCGGCGTTTCGTTGCGGGAATGGAAGGAAGGGCAGGGGGCGTTTCGGATCACGGAGGTGGTGGTACAGAATGAGAGCGGTGCAAGAGCGATGGGAAAACCGGTCGGTCGCTATCTGACGCTGGAAGCGGAGGGGCTGCGTTGGGCGGATGAGAGCTACTTACAGGATTTCGCCTTGGAACTGGCAAAACAGCTGAGGCGTATGAGCCAAAAATTTGCCCTTACACCGGAGGGAAATATCATGGTGGTGGGCTTGGGAAATGAGGCGGTGACACCGGATGCCTTGGGGGCTAGGGTGGTGTCCCATCTGAAAATATCCAGACATCTGAGAAAAGAGGAAAGGTTGGAGCTGTTTGGGCAGGCACGAAGCATCAGTGCCTTGGTTCCGGGGGTGATGGCACAGACTGGAATGGAGACGGCTGAGATTTTGAGGGGAGTGGTGAAGGAGAGCCATCCCTCCTTGGTGTTGGTGGTGGATGCCTTGGCTGCTCGCAGTGTGAGGCGTTTGGGAAATACCATACAGCTTTCGGATACTGGAATCTCTCCAGGGTCCGGAGTGGGAAATCACCGCTCGGAAATCAGCGAAAAAACTCTAGGTGTACCGGTCTTGGCTTTGGGGGTTCCCACAGTGGTGGGGGCAGCGGCCATCGCACAGGATACCTTTCATGCACTGCTACAGGTGCTTGCCAGAGAGGAGAGACTGCAAGCGTATGCGGAATATATGGAGAAGTTGCAGGCAGAGGAACAGTATGCCCTGATTCGGGAGCTGCTGGAGCCGGAATTTGGCAGCCTGTATGTCACAGAGCCAGACATTGATGAGACGGTGCGTAAATTAGGACTTTTGTTGGCACGAGGGATTCATCAGGCTTTTTATGCATCCTTGTGAAGCTTTTCTCATAGACTAAGAAGAAAGAAATCCGCAGGGCGGTGAGGGTGGTGCGAGGCAAAAGCAGGTCACATATCGAGCAGACAGAAAGAGAGAAAAAGGACAGAGAGCAACGATATCCCCGACAGGGAAGATGGCTTTTTTTGCTGCTTTTGCTGTTTTTAGGATTGTTTTGCCTCAAAGCTCCGCAGAGTTTCGGTTTGACGTTGCTTTTGCTGCATCCGACTCCTGTGGAAGGCGAAAATATCCTCTTCTCTTGGTTGCCGTTGCTGCGTTATGAGGAAGAGGGTCAGAAGGCGAAAGAGGGGCGAACAGACCCCTCTTATTCTCAATATTTGGAGCTGGTGAGCCTCTATGAAGAACTTTCTATCAAGAATGGCATGGACGAACAAAGCAAAGGAGAGATAGGGGAGGAGCCTACAACGAAGGGGGAGCTTGCAGCAAAAGTGGACGAAGAGGAAGGAAAAGAGGCAACGCAGACGCAGCTGCCCCAAAACGAGAATGCCTTTTCCCTGCCTTATTCGCAAGAGCAGCTTGCGGACTATGATTTTTTGATACAGAAGGTCTACAACGTACATTCCTCCACCACCGCTCCGAGGGAAGTGATGAACGCAGAGACCTTTCTGGAAAAAGACTTTTCCCTGGAACAAGGGGGAGAGGAACCACAGATTTTGATTTATCACAGCCATTCGCAGGAAACCTATCTGGAAGAGGGAGCGGGGGAGGATGGAGCCAGCGTTGTGGCTCTGGGAAAGGTGCTGAGTGCCTGTCTGGAAGAGAGGGGCTATCGGGTTCTTCATGACAGCACAGTGTATGATTTGAGGGATGGAAAGCTGGACCGCAGCAAGGCCTATACATACGCTTTGGAAGGAATCTTGGGCATTCTGACCCAACACCCTTCCATTGAGGTGGTGATTGATTTGCACCGAGACGGCGTGCCGGAAAATGTGCATTTGGTCTCGGAGATAGACGGAAAACAGACGGCACAATTGATGTTTTTTAACGGAATGAGCCAGACCCCGAGCGGACCGATTGCCTATCTGGAAAATCCCTATCGAGAAGACAATCTGGCTTTCAGTTTTCAGCTGCAGATGGCTGCTATGAGCCGCTATCCAGGGCTGACCAGAAAGATTTTTCTAAAAGGACTGCGTTACAATCTGCATGTCAGACCAAGGTCTCTTTTGATTGAGGTGGGAGCACAGAATAATAGCTTTGAGGAAGCCCAAAATGCGATGGAACCTTTGGCGGACATTTTGGCACAGGTTCTGGCGGGAACTTGAGTTTTCTGGCTTGCGTGGCAGAAAAAAAGATGCTATGATGAAAAAAATATGGGGGTCAAACGTTTTTACCCCCAATGATACGGGATTGCTTCGCACAAGGTGTTTCTGCAATCCTCAAAACATAGGAAAGGCAAGAAAAAATATGGCATTTATGGACCAAAGCAAAATTCGTAATTTTTGTATTATTGCACATATTGACCACGGAAAATCCACCTTAGCAGACCGCATCATTGAGAAGACGGGGCTTTTGACAAGCCGAGAGATGCAGGCACAGGTGCTGGACAATATGGAGCTGGAAAGAGAGAGAGGCATCACCATCAAGTCGCAGGCGGTGAGAACCGTCTACAAAGCGAAGGATGGGGAAGAGTATATTTTTAATTTGATTGACACTCCTGGACATGTGGACTTTAATTACGAGGTCTCCCGCAGTTTGGCAGCCTGTGATGGGGCCATTTTGGTGGTGGATGCGGCACAGGGCATAGAGGCTCAGACTCTAGCCAACGTTTATTTGGCACTGGATAATAATTTGGAGGTTTTTCCGGTCATCAATAAGATTGATTTGCCAAGTGCAGACCCAGATAGAGTGGCAGCAGAGATTGAGGATGTGATTGGCTTGGAAGCACACGATGCCCCCAGAATTTCCGCCAAGGCGGGACTCAACATTGAGGAAGTATTGGAGCAGATTGTGACCAAGATTCCGGCTCCGAAGGGAGACCCCGAAGCACCGTTTCAGGCACTGATTTTTGACTCGATTTATGACCCTTATAAGGGCGTGATTGTGTTCTTCCGTGTGATGCAGGGCAGCGTCAAAAAAGGCGATAGCATCCGCATGATGGCGACCAAATCCGTCGAAAATGTGGTGGAGGTCGGTTATTTTGGAGCTGGTCAGTTTTATCCCTGCGACGTTTTGTCAGCAGGCATGGTTGGTTATCTCACGGCCAGCATCAAAAATGTGCAGGATACCCGTGTGGGAGACACCATCACCAACAACGACCGCCCCTGCGAGGCTCCTCTGGCGGGTTACAAGAAGGTGACTTCCATGGTGTACTGTGGACTGTATCCGGCGGATGGAGCCAAGTACAATGACTTGCGAGATGCTTTGGAGAAGTTGCAGTTGAATGACGCTTCCCTCTTCTTTGAGCCAGAGACTTCGGTGGCATTGGGTTTTGGCTTCCGCTGCGGTTTCCTTGGATTGCTGCATCTGGAGATTATTCAGGAAAGATTGGAGAGAGAGTACAATCTGGATTTAGTGACCACTGCACCTGGAGTGGTTTATCGAGTGTATAAAACCAATGGCGAGATGATAGAGCTGACCAACCCCTCCAATCTGCCAGATCCCTCTGAGATTGACTACATGGAGGAACCGATTGTGAGTGCGGAGATTATGGTGACAACGGAATTTGTCGGTGCCATCATGAAGCTGTGTCAGGAAAGAAGAGGCGTATATTTGGGTATGGAGTACATCGAAACCACCCGTGCGATGCTCAAGTATGAGCTGCCTTTGAATGAGATTATCTACGACTTTTTTGATGCCCTCAAGTCCCGCTCCAGAGGCTATGCTTCCTTCGATTATGACCTGAAGGGCTATGAGCGTTCGGATTTGGTGAAGTTGGATATCCTGATTAACCGTGAGGAAGTCGATGCCCTATCCTTCATCGTATTTGAAGGTTCCGCCTACGAAAGAGGCAGAAAGATGTGCGAGAAGCTGAAAGAAGAAATTCCGAGACATTTGTTTGAGATTCCGATTCAGGCAGCGGTGGGCGGCAAGGTCATCGCCAGAGAGACCGTCAAGGCTGTTCGCAAGGACGTACTTGCAAAATGTTATGGCGGCGATATCTCACGTAAGAGAAAGCTTCTGGAAAAACAGAAGGAAGGAAAGAAGAGAATGCGTGAGATTGGAAATGTGGAGATTCCACAGAAGGCCTTTATGAGCGTCCTGAAACTAGATGAAGAATAAATAAAGAGGGAACTATGGAAAAACAAGGCGAACAGCTGGAAGTGTACATTCATGTCCCATTTTGTGTCAAAAAATGTGAATACTGTGATTTTTTATCGTTTCCCGCAAGCGAGGAGCTTCGCAGGCAATATGTGGCCAAGCTCTGTGAGGAAGTGCGGGCGGCAGAAAATCACGGCGAGTGTGTGGGTACGGTCTTTTTTGGGGGCGGTACCCCCTCTCTTTTCACCCCCAAACAAATCCAAAGCATTTTGGACAGCGTTCGGGCAGTTTGGCGATTGGCGGAGGATGTGGAAATTTCGATGGAGATGAATCCGGGGACACTGGGCTATGGGGAGGCAGAAAGAGAAAGGCTTGCGGGCTATCGAGAGGCAGGCATCAACCGTCTCAGCATAGGTCTGCAGTCGGCAAACAATGAGGAGCTGCAATTGTTGGGACGCATACACACTTGGGAGCAATTCTTGGAGAGTTATCGCTGTGCAAGAGAGCTTGGATTTGCAAACATCAATGTGGATTTGATGTCCGCATTGCCCAAACAGAGCAGGGAAACTTGGGAGCATTCTCTGCGAAAAACGGCAGAATTGGCTCCGGAGCATATCTCAGCCTACAGCCTCATCATTGAGGAGGGAACCCCTTTTTACGAGAAATATCATGGGGCGGGGGAGGGAGAGCTGCCCGATGAGGATACCGAGAGAGAAATGTATGCGAGAACAGAGGAAATCTTGCAGGAATATGGCTATGAACGCTATGAGATCTCAAATTATGCCAAAGAAGGCAAAGTTTGCAGGCACAATGTGGGCTATTGGACAGGAGTGCCTTATCTGGGTTTTGGGTTGGGAGCGGCATCTTACTATCAGGGGCAGCGCTTTTCCAACACCCGAGATTTAAGAGAATATTTGGCAGCGGATTTTAGCGACAAAAAGCACTCCATACGCAGGGAGGTGCAGACTCTCTCCACCGAGGAGAAGATGGAAGAGTTTTTATTTTTAGGTTTGCGTCTGATGCAGGGGGTGAGAGCAGCGGAGTTTCGAGAAAGATTTGGTTGGGATTTGGAAGACATATACGGAAAACAACTGAGACAGTTTGAAAAATGGGGGCTGCTGGAAGGGACAAAGGAGGGTGCTTATCGTTTTACGAGGGAGGGAATCTCGGTTAGCAACTCGGTGCTGTGTGAGTTTTTGGACCCTCAAATTCCGGACAAAAAAGACGGATAAACATCTGTGGCTGACTCTGTGAAATGTTTGTGAAACGGTGGAATTTCCATGGGGAATTTGCTAGAATAAAAGCCAAAACGGAGAATGTTTGAAGGGAAGAAGCAAAAAACCGAGAGGTGAGAAAAATGGAATTGGTAAAGATTTTAGTGGTGGATGATGAGAGCAGAATGCGCAAGTTGGTGAGAGATTTCCTGACGGTGAAGGGCTATCAGGTCATTGAGGCGGAAAATGGAGAGCAGGCCATCCATTTGTTTTTTGAGCAGAAGGACATTGCCTTGATTTTGTTGGATGTGATGATGCCAAAGATGGATGGCTGGGAGGTCTGCAAGACCATTCGGCAGTATTCCAAGGTTCCGATTATCATGTTGACCGCCAGAAGTGAGGAGAAAGACGAACTTTTGGGCTTTTCTCTTGGGGTGGATGAGTATGTCACCAAGCCTTTCAGCCCGAAGATTCTGGTGGCGAGGGTGGAGGCGATTTTGCGCCGCAGCAGCAAGGCCAGCAGCGATACGATAGAGGCTGGCGGCATCACGGTGGATAAGCTGGCACATCAGGTATTGATTGATGGAAAAGAGATTGATTTAAGTTATAAGGAGTTTGAGCTTTTGACTTATTTTTTGGAAAATCAGGGCATTGCCCTCTCCAGAGAAAAAATTTTAAATAATGTTTGGAATTATGACTACTTTGGAGATGCAAGAACCATTGATACCCATGTCAAGAAACTGAGAAGTAAGCTCCAAGACAAGGGAGACTACATTAAGACCATCTGGGGTATGGGGTATAAGTTTGAGGTGACAGAATGAGACATTCGATACGGGCTCGTTTTGCTTGGATTTCAGAGGGACTTCTGCTCTTGGTGCTCTTAAGTATTTGGTGTCTCAACACATGGTTTCTGGAGAGTTATTACATGGCCGATAGGCAGAAGGCTCTGAGGGAAGCCTATGAATTGTTGGATTCTGTGGTACAGAAGGCGGAGGAAGAAGGAAAGAGCATTTCGGAACTTTATGACGAGAACGAAGACAGTTACACCACGCAGGGAAGCCTGCCGTGGCTGTTTCGGGAATTCAATGAGCAATCCGGCATCTCGATACTGATTATCGATAATATGAAAGATAAGGGGATTTCTACCGCCAGAGATAAGCAGAGATTGATGGTGAGAGCCTACCAGTACATTCTCGGTGAGACCATGCCTCCAAATGAAATTTTGGAGCAGGAGGATAACTATGTCATTCAAAAGACCTACGATGCTCTATCCAATTCCTACTATTTGGAGTGTTGGGGCTTTTTTTCGGATAACAGCACGGTCTTTTTGATGAATTTGCCAGTGACTAGCATTCAGGAGAGCGTAAAATTGTCGAATCGCTTCCTGACCTATGTGGGAATTGCAGCCATCTTAATCGGGGGACTCATCATTTATGTGAGCAGCCATAGAATCACCAAACCCATTCTTCAGCTTGCCGATTTGTCAGAAAAAATGTCTAATTTAAATTTTGATGTGAAATATGAAGGAAAGGCAGAAGATGAGATTGGAGTGCTCGGAAAAAGCATGAATACCTTGTCAGAAAAATTAAAGGAAACCATTCAGGAATTGCAAGATGCTAACATTCAGCTTCAAAAGGACATTGAAGAAAAAGAAAAAACCGATGAGATGCGCAAGGAGTTTATTGCGAACGTTTCCCATGAGCTGAAGACCCCCATAGCCCTGATTCAAGGCTATGCAGAGGGACTGGTGGAAGGTATGGCGGAGGACAAGGAAAATCGGGATTATTATTGTGAAGTCATTATGGATGAGGCCGGAAAGATGAATACGCTGGTGCGTCAGCTCCTAAATTTGTCCGCCTTAGAATCTGGTTATGACCATGTACAGATAGAACCCTTCAGTCTGACAGAGTTGATTGACGGAGCGGTCAGTGCAGCAAAGATTTTGGTTGAGCAGAAGGAAGCCAAGATACAATTGGATATTGCAAAGGACCTATATGTGTTGGGAGATGAGTTTAAGATTGAGGAAGTGATGAACAATTACTTAAACAATGCCCTCAACCATCTAGGGGGAGCCAAACAGATACGAATTCGCACGGAGGAGAGAGAAACTCTTGTGAGAATCGTGGTCTTTAACACAGGAAATCACATTGCCGATGAGGATTTGGAAAAGTTGTGGTCCAAATTTTATAAGGTCGATAAGGCACATACCAGAGAGTATGGTGGCAGTGGACTTGGGCTTTCCATCGTGAAAGCAATTATGGAATCGCATCAACAGGCCTATGGAGTCCGAAATGTGGAGGACGGCGTGGAATTCTGGTTTGAGCTGCAAAAAGCACAAATCGAAAAAGAATCAAAAAGGCCTTGACAAATGGAAAAAGCTCTGTTAATATAGCATTCGCACTCAAGAAAAGACAACTTTGTCGAAGTGCTGGTGCGAATGCTTTTTCCATAGAAATTAAAAAATGTCAAAAAAACTTCTTGACAGAAAAGAAAATCTATGATAAAGTATGAAAGCTGTCAAAAAACAGCTGAACGCCTCGAAAGAGGAGTGAAAAAAGAAAAGAAAAAAGTTGAAAAAACCTCTTGACAAACGACAAACGATATGATAACATATCAGAGTTGCTAAAAAAGAGAAAAACAACAAAAAGTACCTTGAAAATAGAAGACTGAACAATACACAGACCCTGAAGATTTCTTA
>JAUNGR010000171.1 GCA_030524485.1 bacterium
ACGAAAAAGAAAACAAGAAGTAAGTAGGAAAGTAAGCAAGGAAAATAAGAAGAACAATGCTGCTGAGAGATAGAAGATAGAAATTAGAAAAATCCCGCAGGAATGGTCAAAGACCATTATCTGCGGGATGCTACGTTCCACGTGAAACGTTCGGTTTCATCTTGCTTGAGATTCAAGATTCGTCTCCTGCAAATCTTGGAGCCGACAAATGACTTTTCCTGACCTTCTTTGTTTATCACGATCACTTCTCCGTCAACCACACGAAGTTTGTTTTCCTTCGCCATGACATCCATCTTTTTGAGATGTTTACTGAGTTTTTGACGGCGTTTTTTGTGCATATCTTTTTGTTTCAGACGTATTTCTTCTGCACCTTCTTCATCTGTAAAATGCAAGGTTTTAATGGCAAAAAATTGGTCGTCATCGGTTTTGCGAATTCGTATTTTTCCCACCATATATCCGTGAACCGGACATTGAGCCAATGCCATATATTGTTTGGAATTTGGTGTAAACCAATGAATTTTCTTCCGCAATCTTTTTTTGCATTTCCAACACTCGGTGGTAGTTAGATTTTTATCTGCCATCATTTCCTCTTTGGAAAGATAAGGCCTAGAGACAAATTCGATGGAATCCTTGTAAGGGAGGACAAACATCTCTTCTCCCTCGGATGGAATTCGGTAATAATCCAAAGAATAGCAATCTTTCACCTTCTCAAAATCCATAGCCAGCATAACTCTTGCTGTGTAATAGGCATCGTCCTTTGCACGGTGAAAGGGTCTTTTTTTGGAAAGTCCCAATTCATCAACGGCCATATCCAAAGCAATTTTCTCTGTGCCATTTCGGTGCAAAACACTATAACAACGCTGTAAATCGTAGTATAGCAGTGGTTTGGGGAAGGGAATATGCAAACCGTAGAAGCGAATGTTACGCTCCAACTCAGTTAAATCCATGGTTCCCCAAGTACAGAAAATATAATCTTTTCCACACCAGTTGAAGAATTCTTGTATCACTTTCTTAAAGTCGCGTCCATGCATATTCAGCTCCTGCGTGCTGATATGTGTTAACTCCTCGGTCTTATGATGGATTTTTTTATATTTTTTGGGTTTTATCAAATAATTAAATTGTGAAACCATACGGAACTGTTCGTTTAGTTTCAATGCCCCAATCTCTATGATCTCAAAGGGCATGGCAGGATCCACCTGCTCCTTGACCGCTCCTTGATTCCACTCCAAATCAATTACAATATAATTCAAGCCAATTCACCTCTCTCATTTGGCATCCCCATATTTTTGCTGTTATGTTTGTATTTCCAATTTTTCCAATTTTGTCAATTTATCCAGTTATCCAATTATTATAAGTTGCTATATTTTGTATTTTTTCTTCATACGGGAGTCTTTTGACTTACTACTTATTTGTTTTTTACTTGTTTTTCTTTAATTTAGGTTTGTTTTTCGTGTTGAAAGACATATCCTAATTAAAGATAAACTTACCTATGATTGTATTTATATAGCATAGCACAAAATAAAGCATTCATCAAGGTTTCATGAAGAACAATTCCGCATAAATTCTACACAATTCCCTACAGATTCCCAAGCAGAACTCAAAAGTAAACATAAAATGATGTTGAAGTCGTTAAAAAATAATTATGTTCTAACACTAGAAATCTCTAAATGAATAGTATATAATAAATCGGAAACCCGTCAGATGACAGGGGATACTACATAATATAATGATTTCTATGCAGAAAGAGGGTGAACAGAATGCATAAGTTTTTAAGAGCAGTTGGATTTAGTCAGTTTGTAAGAAAAAAGGATATTGATGTTTTGTTGCAACGTCTTATCAGAGAATATCCGATTGAAAATCGAATTGTGCTGGACTCAGAGAGCAATTTGTGCGAAATTAGAGCACAGGTGTCCAAAGATATGGGACTCTCTCTCTTTGGAGAGGAAGATAAAGAGGGGAATTTTCATTTAGAATACTACTATCCCTATTTGTTGAGTGAAATTGTGACATCGAATGCATTTTGCTCCATTCAGAGGCACACAGAAAAAGAGACACATGCGGGATTCTTGGATGAGTACCGTGTAGGAATCTCTCTTATTTTCTACTTAAGCAATGAAATTGCATATTTGAAAGAGAGAAAAGAAAAACAGGGAAATCTAAAAATCGCTCATGCCTGTTTAAGCGGTCTTTCTACCTCCGGAAAGATTTTGTTTCCTGTGAAGAAGACACAGAAACAAATTGAAATGGCGAAAGTGTATGCTCGTGACAGGAATAATCAGTTGGAGGCAGCTAAAAATGGGGATGAGGATGCCATTGACAAATTAACGTTAGAAGATGTGGATTTGTATTCCAGAGTATCCAGACGAGTGATGACAGAAGATATCTATTCTATTATAGACTCTTATTTTATGCCATGTGGCATTGAATGTGACCAATATTCTGTTATGGGCGAAATTATGGATGTCACGGAACAAACCAATCAGATTACGCAAGAGGAGATGTATATTCTTACAATCGAGTCAAGCGATATTACCTTTAAAGTGGGAATTAACAAAATGGACCTTTTGGGGGAACCTGCTGTCGGAAGACGTTTTAAAGGAAAGATCTGGATGCAAGGCAGTGCCACCTTTGCTGCTTAAGACGAAAAAGAAGAGTTTTTCTTGAAAGTGATGGCAAGGGATAAAATTTGTGGTCAAAACTCATAGACTTGCCGATGGGAGGGCAGTCTCTTTTCTTTGCTCTTGATATAGATTAGATGTATAATTTGTAGAAATAGACTCTTGCTTATCATCAAAAAAGCTGATATAATAAGGAGCGTGGCAAAATTTTTAACCTCAATTTTTTATGTGAATTAGGATAGACTACATGCCTCCTAAGCGGCAGGTCGTTCGAGTCTAAAAACTGCATAAAACTTAATATTTTGATAAATGTCTCTGTAGCTCAGCAGGATAGAGCGTTCGCCTCCTAAGCGGTAGATGGTTCGAGTCCAAATGAGGCAAACAACTGAATAATTTTACAAATGTCCATGTAGCTCAGCTGGATAGAGCACACGCCTCCTAAGCGTGGGGTCGGAGGTTCAAATCCTCTCATGGACGCCAGCAAACAACG
>JAUNGR010000172.1 GCA_030524485.1 bacterium
CATACCAGAAAAAAGAAATTTGTTCATATTTTATTTACTCATGCGTTTGTCGTGCATTCTTAACTTTTTACGAAAAAGTTGTCTTCTTATCTCTTTTTTGGAGTCGTGTCTTGACAGAGAGAGCAAGGCTTGTTATAATAAGGTAACTAACAATTAGCTAACTAATTATAAACAAGCTAATTAACTGGAGTGACCTAAGTAACCTAAGTACCCCAAGCGACTTACGTGAGCAAAGGAAACAAAGACTCTTAGAAGTCAGTTCGCAAATTTTACGAAAGGAGGAAGTATGAAAGAAGTGACCTCTGATAAGGATAAAAAAGAGAGTCTGAGAGAGTTTGAGATGGAGCAGGAGAGGCATAATTTTGTTAAAAAGTTTATTTTGATTACCCGCATCCATAAGCGCATCATGGAGAGAGAGTTTAGCAAGACAGGTGTGTACCGCAGCCAACATCAGATTTTGATGTATGTGGCAGCTCATCCAAACGCTTCCCAGAAGGAAATTGCATCTTTGCACCATGTTTCTCCGGCAACCATTGCAGTGACCTTAAAGAAGATGGAGAAGGGAGGCTATTTGATCCGGCAGCCAGATGCAGCGGACAATCGCTTTAATCAAATTCTTCTGACCGATAAGGGAAGGGAGACAGTGGAGACCAGTAAGCGGATGTTTCGTGAGTTGGAGGAAAAACTCTTGGAAGGAATCACAGAGGAAGAGATGCAAAAAACAGAGCAGGTGCTAAAGCACATGTTTGACAATTTTATCAGGCTGTTGCCTGATACAGATAAGGAGGATTTGCACTGGTGAAACGATATGGCAAGTATGTAAAGCCCTATTTGCTCTTCTTTATTTTAGGGCCTATTTTGATGCTGACAGAGGTGGCGGGAGACATTCTGCTTCCCAAGATGATGTCCATGATCATCAATGTCGGTGTCGCACAAAAAAACGTAGGATATATCATTGGAATGGGAGTGGCCATGGTCGGGGTCGCTGCCATCATGGCGGTGGGCGGCATCGGAGGAGCTTATTGCTCCTCAAAGGCTTCCATCTGTTTTACTTCGGATTTGAGAGGAGATTTGTTTGGAAAGGTGCAGCAATTCTCCTTCCGCAACATTGACGATTTCAGCACGGGTTCATTGGTCACTCGTCTGACCAATGACATTCAGCAGATTCAAAACCTGATTATGATGGCACTGCGTCTGGCGATGCGTGCTCCAGGGATGCTGATTGGTGCATTGATTATGGCATTTATGATGAATGCAAAGCTGGCCGTGATCATTTTGATCGTGATTCCTTTCTTGTTGATTTCTATCGGCTTGATTTTAAAGACAGCATTCCCAAGATTTACCATAATGCAAAAAAAGATTGATAACTTAAACAATGTGATTCAGGAAGTTCTAACCAACATTCGTGTCATTAAGTCCTTCGTCCGTGAAGACTATGAGTCTGAGCACTTTGCAAAGACAAACGAAGACTTGAAGGACAACAGCGTGCGTGCCATGAAGATTGTGATTATGACCATGCCGGTGATGACCCTAGCGATGAATGTGACTACGATTGCGGTTGTCTGGTACGGCGGCAATATGATTATCGCAGGCAACATGGCCATCGGAGATTTGACGGCATTTACAACTTACATTGTGCAGATTTTGATGTCCCTGATGATGCTTTCCATGGTATTTTTGCAGAGTTCCCGTGCGATGGCATCCGTAAAGCGTGTGACAGAGGTGATGGACACCGAGATTGACTTGACCGATGACAATGCCTGTCAAAAGGAGAGGCGAGTGGAGAAAGGCAGCGTGGAATTTCGCAATGTCAGCTTTAGCTACGATAAAAGTGAGGGCGAGAAGGTTTTGGAGCACATTTGTTTTCAGGCAAAAGCGGGAGAGACGGTGGGCATCATCGGTGCAACCGGAAGCGGAAAGAGTACGCTGGTGCAGCTGATTCCGAGACTGTACGATGTGACGGAAGGCGAAGTTTTGGTGGATGGCATCAACGTCAAAGACTATTCCCTCAAACATCTGAGAGAGGGAGTTGGCATGGTACTGCAGAAAAATACACTGTTTTCCGGCACGATTGAGGATAACCTGCGCTGGGGCGACGAGGATGCTTCCATGGAGGAGATACGCCGTGCAGCGGACAGTGCACAGGCGGACGGGTTTGTCAGTGCTTTTCCGAAGGGCTATCTCACAGACATCGGGCAGGGCGGCTCCAACGTATCCGGCGGGCAAAAGCAGAGGCTTTGTATTGCCAGAGCCTTATTAAAGAAGCCTAAAATCTTGATTTTGGATGACAGTACCAGTGCGGTGGACACAGCGACGGAGGCAAGAATCCGCGAGTGTTTCCAGACGGATTTGAAGGACACCACAAAGATTATCATTGCTCAAAGAATCACCTCTGTGGAACATGCAGACCAGATTTTGGTGCTGGATGACGGGAAAATCATCGGCAAGGGCAAGCACGAAGAGCTGCTAAAAACGTGTGAGGCATATCAGGAGATTTGTCAAATTCAAAAGGGAAATGCCGCGGTGTCTCAGCAGGCGGCAGGGCAGACGAAGGAGGTGACAGGAGCATGAGTATGACAAGAAGAGAGAGAGAAATCAGTCTGCATCGCAGATACGGAAACCGCATCGCCACTGCACCTAAGAGAATGGGACCGGGACCCGGACCGAGAGTCATAGGAGGCAAGGGCAACCCCACAAACAGCAAGCAGAGTATCAAACGTTTGTTCTCTTACTTGGAGAACGATAAGCCAAAGCTATTTCTGGCACTGCTCTGTGTGGTATTAAACACTTTCGGAACGCTTGCCGGTTCTTACATGCTGCGTCCCATCATCAACACCTATATTGTTCCTACGGACGGAAGTGCTGGAAGTCCCGCAGGACTGGCAAAAGCCTTGGTTCTGATGGCCTGTATTTATGGCATCGGTGTGGCAGCCAACTATTTGCAGGCTCGCATCATGCTGACGATTGCACAGAATGCCTTGCAGAGACTGCGAAATGACTTGTTTAACAAGATGCAGCAGCTGCCGATTCGCTTCTTTGACACCAACAACAACGGCGATTTG
>JAUNGR010000173.1 GCA_030524485.1 bacterium
AGATGAGCCAGAGCCGCCTCCAGACGAACTACCTCCTCCGGATGAGCCAGAACCACTTCCTCCCCCTGAAGGCTTCTCCTCCGGATTTTCTGGCTCTGTCGGCTTTTCTGGATTCTGAGGGCTTTCCGGTTCCGTTGGTTTTTCTGGGTTTTCTGGTTGAGTCGGTTGCTCTGGATTTTCTGGTTCTGTTGGCTTCTCTGGATTTTTGGGATTTTCTAGCGTATCGTCCTCCGTCCCAAAAATCCCATCCTTTCCCGCATAAACTTTATCCCTATTGTCATCCACATAAAAATCATCCTCCGTTCCATAGATTCCATCCTCCCCTGCATGGATTTTCTTATCGTCTTCGGTTCCTGGCTGCTTATCCTCTCCATTGAAATAATACTCGTCATCCTCGTTTCCAAATACTCCGTCCTTCCCCGGACGAAGGTGTGTATTTCCCTCTCCTTCCTTATAATTCAGTTTGTATACCGCATACAGAGTGGTGTTTTCCTCTTCCTCAAATACCATTTCTTCTGTCACCAAGACAGCATCTTTTTCTCTATGCCAGCCTTCAAACAAATAATTTGTCTTTGTCGGAACAGGCAACTCTCCCACTTTCGCATCAAAAGTCACCTCTTTTTTACGCAGTTCACACGTTCCACCCTTGCTGTCAAACAAAAGCTGATACTTCTTAGGCTTCCACTGAGCATACAAGGGAATCACCGCCCCATTCTCTGTGCAGTAATTTTGAATTGCTTTTTTATTGATAAAAGCATCTCCGCTTCCATCTTCCTTTGTGTTCCAGCCATCAAATTGATAGCCTTTTCTTGTATAAGTATTCTCCGGCAGTCTCAAAGACAGCCCATAAATGTGTTCCTGACTTTCCATCGGTTCTCCCTCTCCGCCTCCTGCATAGAAGACAAAGCGATAGCGAATGGCTTCCCACTGTGCTTTTAGAGAAATTACCTCGCCCTGCACCGCACTCAAATTAAAAATTTCCGCCTCATCCGGATAAAAGACATCTTTATTGTCTTTCCATCCTGTAAACAAATATCCAATCTTTTTGTATTGATTTTTTCTAAGTATCCCTTTCTCATCATAACTAAATTGCGAGTCCTCCATACTGCCCTCACTCGCATAATTTCCTGTATAGTGTACCTTATACTGGATGGGGTTCCACTGAGCAAAATAATCCGCTCCATCAAGAGGCATCTTTGTTTTGCTGCTTATCTTATCCCCTCCACTCCTTTCCGTAAACCATCCTAGAAAACGATAGCCCAGCCGCTCAGAATCAGGAAGAGTTCCCAGTGCTTCCTGATACTTCTTTGTGATTTCCCCTCCGTCCTTTCCTCCATTTCCGTAAAATTTTGCCGTGTAACTTTTCCTTTCCCACTGTGCATAGTAAGTTGCTTCTTTTTCTGGAACCACTGTATTTTCAGTAATCGGACTGCCTCCACTCTTTTCCGTGAACCATCCCAAAAAGGCATAGCCCTCTCTGTCCGCTTGAGGCAAACTTCCAAACTTCTGTCCACTCAGTTTTGTCAGACTTCCCCCTCCATTACCTCCATTGGCATCAAACTGGAAGCGGTACTCCACCTTCGTCCAATGGGCATACAGAGTCTGATTGCCTATCACGGTGTAAAGATTGTCCTCATGAATTTGACTTCCTCCTGCTGCAGCCGTAAACCAGCCATCAAAGCGATGAGAGCTTCTGCTTGGAGTCGGCAGACTGCCGTAAGCTTGCTGATAGGTCACAGTTTTCTCCTGTGTTCCTAAATTTCCCCCATTGGCATCAAAACTAACTTTATAGCTATTTGCTTTCTTAGAGAGTTCCACCTGACACCGGATACAACGGGTGATTTGGTAGCCGCCCTCTGTCCCTGCTGTTCCTGCCTGATGTCCAAGAGCGGAAAGGGTTTCATGGATTTCCTGCCCACATAAACTACAATTTCCTTCTATACTCCCTGTGCTAAGGCAACTCGGCTCTATACGCACAAAGTCGCCAGTATGCGTGTGTGCCAGAGAAGCAGCATTCTTTATGTCCCCATCGTTTCCATCCAACAAAAAATTTCCCACCGTCTCATAGCCAAAACTGCTCTCTTTGTCGTTGGGGTCTCCATTCCACAACTGCATGGCAAAACCAGTCAGCTGAGGAATCGGATTTTTCACAGCAATTTCAAGCTCAAATACATTCCTTCCCTCCTCTGTCTTGTCAAAAATATAATGATAATTTCCTACCCAAGTCACAGACTCTGCCCACACCATGCTCTTTGAGCTTTTATAATCCGGTTTTCCTCCCTGATAACTGCCATCCCAGATGGTTGCCGTCGGATTTTTTTCTGTGTAGCGAACGCCATTTTGACCGCTTCCAGACGAACAAAAAGCCCCCATCTGAATCAGATTACGCAAGTCCACATTCGCCGTCCAAACGTTACTGCCAGATTTTTTCTCATAGCTATGTCCTGTCGAGTAGTGATTCGGATTTGCATCGTTCGCCGTACAACTCCAATAGGCATCGTTAAACAAAAAGATACCATTTAGCTGCGGCCTCTGTGCCGCTGCATAGCCCCGCAAAGAAATGTGAATCGTATCTCCCTCTCTTGTCACGGACTCCTCCAGCTTCTGCATCCCCATCACTCTAGCAGCAATCAGACTCTTCTTCTCAGTCAAAAAGCCCATGGCATTGGAGGCAGTCGCCTTTCCTGCATCTGAGGAAGTCGCCTTCCCTGCATTGGATGTGCTTGCCCTAACCTGTGCAAAGGCTCCCCTTCCACCTTCCCCGAAGTGCATCGATGGAATGGGAATCGCCGTCATCCCCAAAATCAGAGCCAAAAATCCCGCTGTCTTTCTGTGTAACCCCATGTTTTGTCCTCCATTCTCCTTATTTTTTTGTTTTCTGCGTTTCTCCCTCGTTTTCTTTGTTGTTCTCTACTTTTGCTTCTTTAATTACAGC
>JAUNGR010000025.1 GCA_030524485.1 bacterium
AATAGAACCGAAAGCTTCTTAGAAGCCCATTGCCTTTAGGCGATGGGTAGTTCACCAATCTAGCAGAAGGAATTTTCTTTTTGGAAGATTTACAAACAAAACAGTAAGTGTCATGAGCATACCAATATGGTTAGCCTAATGGGAATTGCGTCAATCTACAGTATGCACTTCAGAAGAAGTCAGGTCATAACTCCCACCTCTGCCACATATGATGTAAAAAACAACCTCAGGGGAAGACCATGAAGGAATATATTGAGGAGAGAGCGATAGCCATAGCCAACTATATTGTAGACCATAATGCTACTGTGCGGCAGACCGCAAAGAAATTTGGAATCAGTAAATCGACAGTACATAAAGATTGTACAGAGCGTCTCACCTGCATCAATCCATCTCTTGCTGCACAGACTCGCATTGTTCTGGATATTAATAAGGCAGAGAGGCACATTCGAGGTGGAATGGCGACCAAGGAAAAATATGAGCATCAGCTGCAAGCTTGCAGTAGGAAATAAGAAGAGGTGTTCTCATGGAATACCGTTTTCCGAAGAGTCTTTGAGATTTTTCGGAGAACGGTATTTTTTAGTGAGTGAAAGAAAATTCCAATTTTTTCCAAAAATGCGGTATTTTGTTTGACTATGTCGATGAAAAAAGCTATACTGGAGATAATAGATGAGAAAAGAAACTATATTCAGATATTTGACAGAAAGACGCTTGCAGCAAAAGCACCCTACGATGGTGTGAATAGAAAGAGGAGGTTTTGTCTATGAAACTGAACCGAAAATTGCAGTTGGACGATTCTAAGAATATAGAGGCTGTGGATGAAATTGCTGGTTTTAAGGTGCGGCCGGGGCTGTTTGACGTGAATGGAGCGATGGATCTTCCATATGGTGTGAATTTTACAATCTACACCCATTATGGAACGAGTTGTGAACTGCTTTTGTTCCACAGGGAGGAAGAGGAACCTTATGCGGTATTGCCCTTCCCGAAGGCCTATCGCATCGGGGATGTCTATTCGATGATAGTATTTGACATAAACATCAAAGATTTTGAGTATGCCTACCGGATTGATGGTTTAAATCTTCCAGAAAAAGGCTTGTTGTTTGACAAGAGAAATGTTTTGTTGGACCCCTATGCGAGAGCTGTGACAGGACAGAGTGTCTGGGGAGAAAAAAAGAAAAGGAATTATCACAGTCGAGTGGTGCGGGACGATTTTGATTGGGGCGATATGCCGCAGTCCTCGACGGAGATGTGTGATTTGGTGATTTATGAGTTGCATGTAAGAGGATTTACGAAGCATGAAAGCTCTGGGGTGCAGCATAAGGGAACTTTTGCAGGCCTGAGAGAAAAAATTCCATATTTAAAAGAGCTGGGCATCAATGCGGTGGAGATGATGCCGATTTTTGAGTTTGACGAAAATATGAATTCCAGAGAGGTGGACGGCAAGCTGCTTTTGGATTACTGGGGCTATAATACGGTGGGCTTTTTTGCACCCAATACCAGCTACACGGCTGCAGACGAGTACAATCAGGAGGGAACGGAGTTAAAGGAGCTGATTCGAGACCTTCATGACAACGGAATAGAGGTTATTTTGGATGTTGTGTTCAATCACACAGCAGAGGGAAATGAGCAGGGGCCAAGTTTTTGTTTTAAAGGAATTGATAATTGTATTTATTATATGTTGACACCCGATGGCAACTATTATAATTTTAGTGGCTGCGGAAATACCTTAAACTGCAACCATCCAACGGTACAGCATTTGATACTGGAATGTCTGCGATATTGGACGGTGTACTACCGAGTGGATGGCTTCCGTTTTGATTTAGCGAGTATTTTGGGAAGAAATGAGGATGGCTCTCCGATGAACAATCCACCGCTTTTAAAGACCTTGGCCTATGACCCTCTGTTGCGTAATGTGAAATTGATTGCGGAGGCGTGGGATGCGGGAGGCATGTATCAGGTAGGAAGATTTCCGGCGAACAAGAGATGGGCAGAGTGGAATGGAAGATATCGGGATGCGATGCGTTCTTTTATCAAGGGAGACTTCTGGGAGTCTTGGAATGCAGCGTGGAGCATCAGCGGCTCCGGAGACTTGTATGGTGGATTTGACCCCAATTATACGGGAAATTATGCCGGTTATAATTCCTGCATCAATTTCTTTACCTGTCATGACGGATTCACCCTATACGATTTGTATTCTTATAATCAAAAACACAATGAAAGCAATGGATGGAATAACACGGATGGTTCCAACGACAATCGGAGCTGGAACTGTGGGGTGGAGGGGGAGACAGACAATCCCGAAGTGTTGACTCTGCGTTACCGTATGATACGCAATGCCTGTGCTGTGCTGTTGTGCAGTCGAGGAACACCGATGTTTTTGGCTGGAGACGAGTTTGGAAATACGCAATATGGCAACAACAATTGCTACTGTCAGGACAATGAGATTTCGTGGTTGGATTGGAGCTATTTAGAAAAGAACAGAGAGTTGTTTGAATTTTTCCAATTTATGATTGCCTATCGTTTTCAACATCCGGTGATTCGCAAACGGCTGCCGGATGCGGTTTGTGGGATGGAACCCTTGCACACGCACAACACTCGAGCGGATGATATGACCATTCCGAGGGATGCCAAAACGTTTGCGGTCAGCTTCATCGGTTATGACAAGGAGAAGGGGCGAGACGATATGGTATATCTGGCTGTGAATGCCTACTGGGAAAATGTGGAGATTACATTACCAAAGTTGAGAAAAACTGGAGCTTGGTATCTGAGTGTCAACACTTATGGGGATGGAAATGGCAAATATTGTTATCCGGAAGGGGAGGAAGTGCGTATTGATGGCAGTTTTGTGATGCGTCCCCGTTCGGTTGCCGTTTTTACCGGAAAAGGGTTTTAAATCATCACCTTCTCTAATAGAATAGAAGTAAGAAGGCATTCTTAAGAGAGGAGCTTGCTCGTATGTTTCGCCTGCATAGAAAAGAAATCAAAGGAGAAATACAGAGAATTTCAGAAGACAGAAGACAAAGGAGAGGAAAAACAGAGAGAAGAGGAAGAAGCGGAAGAAGCGATAGAGGCAAGCAAACGGACAGAATGGATTTTTTACTGTTGGGAATTCAGATTTTGTTGGGAAGCTTGCTGGCAGGTCTGCTGTTGGCTGGATGTAGTACCGCAAAGAGAGACTCTGCGGCTGCCCAAAATGCACTGGAATATACGGTAGTTGAGAAAAGTGCGATTCCGGAAGAATTGGCGAAGTTAATTTCCGAAAAGGAGAAGACTCCTTTTAAACTCAGTTATAGCGACGGAAGTTCTCTGTTTCTGGCAGTTGGGTACGGAGAGCAAAAGAGCGGTGGTTACAGCATTCAAGTGAAGGAATTTTATCTGGGAGAGAATGCCATCTATCTGGATACCGAGCTTTTGGGACCTTCCGAGGAGGAGTATAAGAGCGGAGAGCCATCCATGCCCTATTTGGTTTTGCAGACGGAATACAGAGAGGAACCGGTGGTGTTTCAATAAGAATACGATTTTAGCGAGGAAAAGCAGCGCAGAGGGAGAAAAGACCATTTTGCAATTTTTGCAACATCTCTCTTTGCAGCTGTTTTTTCTGTGTTTGCCTTGCTATTTGGAAAATCTGGTAGATAGGCAATTCTTTTACAGAAAATACCAAGATATACTCATGAGATACTCACAAAATAATCAGGAATAATCCGCAAATATTGCAACAAATATGCACAAAAAACGCAAAATATGCGTAGAAAATTTGTGACATGAATAGTATAATTAGAATAAATTCACGAGCAACGGGAAAAACCGAATCAAATTGCACAAGATTTCAGTAGAAAGCCCTAAAAACTTGTACAAGTTGATTTGGAAAGGGCAGTTAAGAAGGACAAGGAATGCAAGCTCAAGGGAGAAAAAAGATGGGAGGAAAATGACGTGGCAAAAGCAGGCACAACAACAGCTTATCGTCCAAAAAAGAGGGATTATCGGCAGAAATGGGCACTTCTTTTCTGTCTGCCGAACATTGTCTTCTTCTTGGTGTTTTTTATTGCACCGGCGATTGTAGGTATCTGGTATTCGTTCACCAACTACAATGGTTTAAAGAAGATGGACTTTATCGGTCTGGAAAACTACATCACATTGTTTCAAGACAAGGAGTTCTATAAGATTCTTTTGAACACGGCAAAGTTTGCACTGGTATCCGTACCGGTGAGCTACTGTGTCTCTTTGGGATTGGGACTTTTATTGGCTTCGGATAAGATGAAAGGAAGCACCATTCTGAGAATTTTGATTTATTGGCCGACACTGCTTTCCACCATCATGGTTGGTCTTACTTGGAAGTGGATTTTTGGTGAGAGCTTTGGTTTGATTAACTATCTCTTGGAACTGGCTGGTCTTCCAAAGATTGGTTGGGCAACCAACGCAAGTGCAGCCTTCATTACCACGGTAGTTGCCGGTGCATGGGCAGGCTGTGGTACCAATATGTTGATTTTCATCGGTGGCATCAAACAGATTCCGGAGGAGTTGAAGGAAGCTGCCCGTATAGACGGAGCGAATAAGTGGCAGATATTCCGAGCTATCACACTTCCGCATTTGAAGCCAATTTCTTACATGGTTATTATTTTGGCGATTATTGGAGCATTCAAAGAGTTCGCTATGGTACAAACCTTGACAAATGGTGGTCCGGGTACGGCAACCACATATATGATTCAGTATATTTATACAACCGGTTTCCAGAAACTGAAGGTAGGCTATTCCAGTGCCGCATCCATGGTACTGTTTGTGCTGTTGCTCATTATGTCCCTTGTACAGTCTAAGGTGACAGAAGATAAGGATTGAGAGGAGGGGACACGATGAAGCAGTTAAAAAAGGGTTTGATATATGTCGTTGCCTTTGGTGTGGCAGCCATCTGGATTTTCCCAGTACTCTGGCTTTTGCTCAGTTCCTTTAAGCCGGGAGATGAGTTGTTTACGTATCCGCTTACATTCTTGCCAAAACATGCCACAATGAATAATTATGCACAGGCATTGGAGCAGTTCAACTTCCTGCGTTATATGGCAAATACCGCTTTCATTACCTTGGTGGCTTCGGTTATCACGATTTTGATGAGTTCCATGTGTGGATACGCACTGGCAAAATACAAATACAAATGGTTAAATGTTCTTTTCTTCTGTCTGCTGGCGACCACTATGCTGCCGACAGAGGTTATCATGAGACCGAGCTTTACGGTTCTTTACACCTTGGGATTGTATGATTCCCTCTGGGGTTGTATCATTCCTACCGTAGGTACTATGACAGGTGTGTTCCTGATGCGTCAGTTCTTTATCACGGTTCCGGACGAGCTGATTGAGTCCGCCCGAATTGATGGAGCAAACGAGGGCACCATCTTTGCAAGAATTATGATTCCGATTTGCCGTTCCCAGATTGCAATTTTGGCAATTTTCAGTTTCCGCTGGAGATGGAACGACTATATTTGGCCATTGTTGGCTCTGCGTACTCCGGAGAAGTACACCTTGCAGTTGGCTCTTCGTACCCTGTCTGGAGCAGAGGCAGTAAACTGGACGGTTCTTTTGTCCTCCTCTGTGTTGACCATGATTCCCGTGTTGATTGTATTTATCATCTTCAACAAGCAGATTATGAACTCCAATATGTCTTCCGGTGTGAAGGGCTAAGGCAGGCAATCTAGGACAGCAAGTAATAAAAGTAACAAATAAGATAAAACAAGCAACAAGCAAGAAGTAAGATAGCAAGATAGCACAAAACATTTTCCACACAAAAAAGAAGGAGGAAACAGTATTATGAAAAAAAGATGGTTAGCGTTAGGTGCGTGCGCAGCGTTGACAGCAGCTACCGTTCTGAGCGGATGCGGCGGAGGTTCTTCTTCCACCACAACCACAGCAGCCGGAGGGGCTGACACCACAACTGCAGGCGGAAACACATCCACACCAACCGAAACAGTGGAGCTGGAGCTTTTGATCTCGGACGATACCCTTGAGGGCGGAGCGATGGCAACCGTAGTGGCAAAGTTCAATGAGGAGTTTAAGGACAAAGGCATTCAGGTGAAGCTGAATGAGATTGCATATGCCGATATGCAGACGCAGATTCAGAACCGAGCAGCGGTAGGAGAGCTTCCCGCTCTGGTAAAACTGTCCAACTTTGACAACTACATCGATTATGTGTTGCCGCTGGACGATTCCTCCCTGTCTCAGGATGATTTCTTGAGAGATGGCACCAGAAATGGCCATTTCTATGGAACCAGTGTAAACAACACTGCAGTGGGTATGATTATCAACAAAACGGCATTCGACAATGCGGGAGTTTCCTACCCGACAACCGAGGAAGAGCGTTGGACTTGGGATGAGTTTGAGGCTGCGGTGAAAGAGGTTGTGGAGAAGAATGACAATGTGACCACAGGTCTTGTAATTGACCACTCTCAGCAGAGAATCGATACCGTTCTGTACAGCTTTGGTATGGGACTGTTTGATCCGGCAGATGAGACCAAATTGACTTTCAAGAGCGATGCAACCAAGAAAGGTTTGGAATATATGTTGTCCATGTATCAGGATGGCGGCATCTCCAAGGCATCTGTAGGTGTGGGAACCGAGAATGCACAGGATGTATTTAAAACCGGTACAGTAGCGGCTCACTTAGCAGGAAACTGGGTTATGAACGATTACAGTGCGAATATCTCCAGCTTTGAGTGGTGTCCCGTATTGATGCCATATGATACTTATAAGGCAACCAGCCTTGGCGGAAACTGGTTCTATGCAATGGACGGTACGGGTGTTGAGGAAGAGTCCATTCAGTTCTTAGAGTGGTTCTATGAGCCGGAGAATTACACTTTGTATTGTGAGACTGGAAACTATCTGCCAGGTAGGAAGGGCATTGAACCGAGCTACACCGTAGAAGGTTTGGATATCTTCAACATGGAAATCAATGCAAGCATTGACCAGCCAGAGTATGATACCAGTGTTCTGAACAAGCACAGTGGAGAGGACTGGGGTCAGGCCGTTCGTGACGCTATGGACAGAGCAATCGCAGGTGAGATGGATGCGGATGGCGTTATGGACTATGTAGTCGGCGAGATGGAAAGTGCATTGTCTGGAGTGACCGTTGCAGAGTAAGGAGACGGCAATTTGAGAATTTGACAGCAAGGGCAGAGACAATCCTGAAAGCAATTTCAAAAGCAAGCGTGAAGAGGGAAGTCTGAAAGACGGACATTCACAATCAAATAGTGGGATGGAGAGGAAAGGAACTCTTCATCCCATTGTTTTTTCAACAAGGGTGCTCAGACAAAGGCAAAGGAGCTTACATACAGCAGGAAGGGACGAATATGGAATTTCAATATCAGATTGTTTATGACGAATCGATCAGTCGTTGGCAGATGACCAAGATGGGTTCTGCCGCATTTGCATCTCCTAAGAAAGCATTTCAGGCGGAGGTGAATTTGGAGGAATCTTACATTCAGGTAGTCTATCCGGTCAGAGAAGAGTTCTTAAAACAAAATCGGATTGCACAGGTGCAAAGATATGACGGAGAATATGAAGATTTGTATTTTCCCTTTGAGAACAATCGCATTGATTTGTCTACCTTCATTCACACGCCCCATCATTTCTGGGTGAATGCACGGGCTTGGGTGCTTGTGGAGGAGGAAGGAGACTATCCGTTTGAAATTTATACCTGCGGCGGGGTAAAGATTTGGGTGAATGGTGAGGAAAGCGGTTGTTTTGCCCCCTACACAAGAAATATAGCTTCCCACACGCCGGTGCAGTTGCATCTGAAGGCAGGAGAGAACGAGATTAAGGTTTATGCCGATGAATTAGCGGAGAGAGATGTGTTCTTTTATTTTGAGCTTCGCTATCAGGGCAAGATACCGATTGTGGGGGCGGTACAGATGGAAGCCAATCCGAGCGAGGTTCGGGAAGCGGAGAGCTTCCTTTCCTCTCTCTATTTTGAGAGAGATATGTACACAGAGGGGGAAGTTCACCTCTGTTATGACAGGAGGCTTCTCAAAGAAGACAGGAAGCTGTATATCAGCTCCAAAGGTTCCGGAACGGGGGGAAAGAGCCTTTCGGGAAGCTATCTGGAACGAACTGCCAGAAAGGATAGAGACTATCTTGTCTACTGTGAGGTGGAGGACAGTCCGATTCAGTTAAACTCTGTATTTATCTCCTGCAAAGTGGGACCTTATTGGATTCAGAGAGGTTTGTTTGTGGGCATTATTCCCCAAAAGCTGGTGGAGCTGCAGCCAAAGAAACGCATAGAGGAGAGAAAGAGGCAGGCGTTGGAATTCCTTTATGCACATGGAGAGGGCGGAATGCAGACCGTGGTGAGCAACTTGGAGCTAGAGGGATGCTTTGGGGAGAAGGCGAAAAGAGCCTTGTCGGAGTGCTTGGATAAGATTGAGGCACACGAGGATTGTGCAGACTTTTCCTTGGCTCCCTTGACCCTGCTTGTGACTCGCTATGCCTCCAAGCTTCCAGAAGAAGAGTTGGCACGTATTAAGGAAGCTGTGCTGCATTTCCGCTATTGGATTGACGAGCCAGGAAACGATGTGATGTGGTATTTCAGTGAGAATCATGCCTTTCTCTTTCACATCTCTCAATATTTGTGGGGACATATCTATCCCGACGAGACCTTTACGGAGAGCGGACGCAGTGGAAGTGAGCAGAGGGCGATAGGAAAGCAAAGGCTGGAGGAGTGGTTTGCCATCTTCTTCCGATATGGCTTTGCGGAGTGGAATTCTGCAACCTATATTCCGATTGATTTTATCGGTTTCTTTACGCTGTATTTGACAGCACCCGATGCGGACATCCGTGAGATGGCAAAACGAGCCTTAGATTTTACGATGCGTATTGTGTCTTATAATACCTTTGGAAAGGTGATGAATTCCACCTATGGGCGGGTGTACGAGGGAACCATCAAGACCCGAATTCAGGTGGAGACCAATTTTATTCATTGGATTGCTTACGGGGTGGGATATCCGACTTTTTATGGAAGTTCGGTGCATCTTTTTGCCATCAGTGACTATGTACCGGGGGACTTTGATGCCGAGTGTGCGGTGGCAGAGGGGGAGGGAATGACGCAGGAGATAGACCAAGGCATTCTGCGTTTGAAAATCAATACCTTCCGAACTCAGGACTATTTGACGGCAGCGGTGAGACGATTCAAGCCTTTCCGGCATGGACATCAGCAGCATCTGATGAATGTCGCTTTTGGAAAGGAAAGGGCTGCACTGTTTTACATCAATCATCCCGGAGAGCGATTGTTCAGCGGAGAAAATCGTCCGAGCTATTGGGCTGGAAATGGAACCATGCCTTGGATCGAACGCTATGAGAATGTGACGGTGCTGCTGTTTGACATAGACCCGAAGGAATTGGTGCATTACATTCACGCTTATGCTCCCACCTATGAATACGATACCTATCTCTGTGAAGAGCATTGGTTTTTTGCAAAGACCGAGGAGGCTTATCTGGCTGCTTGGTTCTCCAATCCGGTGCATCTAACCCAAGAGGGAGCGAACACCCGAAAGGAACTCATTTCAAAGGGACTCAAACATGCCGTGGTGGTAAAATGTGGTTCTAAGACCGAATTTGGCAGCTTTGAAGGTTTTGTGGAAAGCATGAAACAGTGCCAAAGAAGTTGGGATGGGGAGAGGAGCCTGCGTTTTTCTGACCCGCAGTATGGGGAATTTGAGGTGAGAGAGGCAGGAAGTTTTTGGAGAAATGGAAGAGAAATCCCTTACGAGCCACAGGATGGATTTGCCTTACATAAGGTAAACTTAGTGCAGCTTTCCGATGAAAAGGAAGCGAAAACAATTTAAGAAAAGCAAAGCGAAAGAAAGAAACCTAGGATAAAAAAAGAAGAGAAGTTCTGCCATGTTTGATGCAGTTCTTCTCTTTTTCTTCCTGTTTCTTTTCGGTGTCGGGTCTTGGTCTTTTAGAAGCTCAACACAATGCCAACCACAGCGGAAGCAGCGATGTACACAATCGGATGCTTCTGAAATTTTTTGATACCAGCATACACAAGAATGGCAAGAACAATGCCCTTCCAGTTGATTACCTGAACGAGGCTGGAAAGCTCTCCCGTGTAGCGTTCTGTGTGCAAAAGAGCGAGTTTGGCAACGCTCAAACCGGCAGCGGTAATCAGAGCGGTGGAAGCGGGACGCAGTCCCTTAAACACTCCCTGAACCACAGCGGACTCTTTAAATTTATCCAAAATCTTTGAAATCAGAACAATGATGATGATGGAAGGAGCCACAAGGGCGATGGTGGCAAGCACGCCGCCGATGGGACCTAGCGTCATGAAACCGACATAGGTTGCCATGTTGATGCCGATGGCACCGGGGGTGGATTCGGAGATGGCCACCAAATTTAGGATATCTTGGTTGGTGAACCAACCGGTTTTCTCTGCCATCTCATAGAGAAAGGGCAGAGTGGCAAGACCGCCGCCAACAGCGAAAAGACCGGTCTTAAAAAATTCATACATTAATTGCAGCCAGATTGTCATGCCTGTTTTCCTCCTGTCTTTTTAGCAGCTCCCACGATGTAGATGATGTAACCGGCCAAACCGGATGCAAGCACCAAAGCAACGGTGGAGATGGGGGTGAATATGGAAAGTGCTGCGACCACAAGGAAAATCACAACGGAGATACGGTTGACGATGGATTTTTTACCCAGCTTAAGCACAGCATCAAAAATCAACACACAGACACAGACACGAATGCCAGCAAAGGCGTGCTCCACAAGGCTAAGAGAGGCAAAGTTTTGCATAAAAGCGGCAATCAGTGTGATGATGACAATGGATGGGAATACAAAGCCCAGTGTAGCGACAATCGCTCCGGGAAGGCCAAGAACCTTATAGCCGATAAAAGTGGAGGTGTTAATCGCAATGATTCCGGGGGTACATTGGCCGATGGCATAGTAGTCCATCAGTTCTTCTTCGCTTGCCCAGTGGTATTTTTCGACAATGACCTTTTGCAGCAGGGATAGCATGGCATAGCCGCCGCCGAAGGTACAAACGCCAATCTGAGCAAAGACTACAAATAGTTTCCAGTAGTTTTTCATCTCAATGGTTCTCCTTATAAAATGATGATGTGGTGGAACCCAAAGTTTTTTGGGTCAGGTATTGGTATTTCTTTGCTTTTTGTAGTATAACATAGGCATAGTAAGAAAAAAAGTATATATTTCATATGGGAAATATACTTTTTTGAGATAGTTTCGCCTGCTCTGTTTGGGGGAAAGAGGCTAAGGAAGGAGGAAGAAAGATGGAGATGAAACAGTTGGTGTATTTTATTACGGTGGTGCAGGCAGGAACCATCAGTGGTGCAGCCAAAAAGCTGCATCTCTCCCAACCGCCCCTCAGTATGCAGATGCGGCTCTTGGAGGAAGAACTGGGAGCACAGCTGTTTGAGAGAGGGGCAAGGAGAATCACGCTGACCGAATGTGGCAAATTATTTTATGAGAGAGCCTTGAGCATCACCCATTTAGCGGAACATGCCAAGGAGGAAGTACAGGATTTGAGCAGTCAAAACGGAGGTCTGCTGCGCATCGGTCTGATTTCCTCGGCAAGCCGCTATATGGTTTGTGAGGTATTGGAGGCGTTTCGCAGAGACTATCCCAAGGTACGTATGGAGTTTACAGAAGCTAACACCTACCGACTTTTGGAGATGCTGTTAGAAAATACGCTGGAGATGGCCATCGTCAGAACCCCTTTTGCGATGGAAGGATTTGAGGGAATTGAGCTGAAAAAGGAGCCAATGGCAGCCGTGGGGAGGGCGGAATTCTTTGAGGGCGTGCAACAGAGAGAGGGGAAAATAGGGATTCGGGAGTTATCTGGAAAGCCTCTGTTGATTTACCGCCGTTGGGAGGACGTTCTTCAGCATGTCTTTGCAAAGGAGGGAAGTCAGATGCAGGTGTACTGCAAGGCGGATGACGCAAGGACAACGGTGCTCTGCACACAGATGGGATTTGGAATTGGTATTTTGCCGGACTCGATAGTGCCGATGGAGGCGGTGCCTGTCGGAAGTGAGGAGGAGAACAAGAAAGATTTGTATCGCTGTACGTTAGCAGATGAGGAGTTGGAATCCTCCATTCTTTTGCTCCATGCCAAGAATCGAAAGCTGTCCCACACCGCAGAACTGCTTTTGCAATATGTGCAGGAAAGAAAAACAGTTGCAGAAATCGAAAAAACAGATATACTAAGAGAAACGAAGGAAAACAGCAAACAAACAGAAAACAAGCGGAAAGGAGAGGCAGTCTATGATATGGAAGGACATATGGAAGGACGTGAAAGCGGTACAGGAGAGGGATCCGGCAGCGAGAAACCCTTTGGAGATTCTCTTGCTTTATCAAGGAATTCATGCATTGATATGGCATAGGATTGCACATTGGTTTTATAAGCATAAGATGTTTTTTATTGCAAGATGGATCTCACAACTGGCAAGATTTTTTACTTTGATAGAGATTCATCCCGGAGCAGAGCTGGGGCATGGCATTTTGATTGACCATGGCTGCGGAGTGGTGATTGGGGAGACTGCCGTAGTGGGAGACAACTGCACCATTTTTCAGGGAGTCACACTGGGAGGAGTCGGAACCCAGAAGGGAAAACGTCACCCTACTTTGGGAAAAAATGTCACGGTGGGAGCTGGAGCGAAGATTTTAGGTTCCTTTGAGGTGGGAGACAACTGTAAGATTGCGGCAAATGCAGTCCTCTTGAAGCCTTTGGACAGCAACGTAACAGCCGTGGGAATTCCGGCAAAGCCTGTGAAAGTGAATGGTGTGAGGCTCCCTAAGAATAAGAGTCGAGGACTCACGCCGGATGAGGCACAGCAGCTTTTGGACAGAATCGAGCATTTGGAGAGAAAGATAAAAAAGTTGGAGCTGCAAATCCAAAACAAAAAGGACGAAAGGAATTAACCAGACAGTATGGGACAGCAGACAAGAGAGATTGAGAGAAGCATCATTAAGGAATTTAGAAAAACGATTTGGAGACCCTTTGTCAGTGCACTGAATGACTATGCATTGATTGCGGAGGGGGATAAGATAGCTGTCTGCATTTCGGGAGGCAAGGATTCCATGCTGCTTGCCAAGTGTATGCAGGAGATTTTGCGGCACGGAAAGATGCATTTTGACTTGATTTTTCTGGTGATGGACCCTGGATATCGGGAGGAAAATCGAAGGTTGATTGAGGAAAATGCAGAGAAATTAGGGATTCCGGTGCAGATTTTCGAGTCGGACATTTTTGATGCGGTGGTGGACATTGAGCAGTCTCCCTGCTATCTCTGTGCGAGAATGCGGCGTGGTCACCTCTATGCGAAGGCAAAGGAGCTGGGCTGCAATAAAATAGCCTTGGGGCATCATTTTGACGATGTGATAGAGACGATTTTGATGAGTGTGCTTTATGGAGGGCAGTTTAATACCATGATGCCCAAACTGCACAGCAGCCATTTTGAGGGGATGGAGCTGATTCGTCCTCTCTATCATGTGAAGGAGGAGGACATTTTAGCGTGGAGAGACTTTAACGATCTGCATTTCCTTCAATGTGCCTGCCGTTTCACGGAACGCTGTGCCAATCCCGACGATGTGATGGATTCTAAGAGGCAGGAGATGAAAGGCTTGATTCGGGAATGGAGACTGCAAAATCCTCACATTGACAGCAATATTTTTAGGAGTGCCCAAAATGTCAATCTGGATGCCTGTCTGGGGTATGTGAGTCAAAAAAAGAGGCATTTCTTTTTGGAGAGCTACGACAAAGAGGAATAAATGGCAGCGGCTGCACATAAACTGTGAAAAAAGCAATCAAACAGGCAGGTGCGGCGTATGGAGCTGGTGAAGAAAAATATACATATGAATCGCTTCAAGCAGGAAGTTTCCACGCAGATTACGTTGGATGATGACTTTATTGTTCCGGATAGCATGGAAGACTTAGCACAGGTGGTTTTGCGTTCGGGAGAGGTGCTGCTGGAGAGTGCGAAGGTGCAGAATGAAAAGACGGTGCTTCGGGGAAAAATGGCTTTTCAGGTGCTCTATCGCGGGGAGGACGGGAAGCTTTGGACCTTGGCAGGCAGCATTCCTTTTGAGGAGAG
This sequence comes from bacterium, assembly GCA_030524485.1. Classification (GTDB taxonomy): domain Bacteria; phylum Bacillota; class Clostridia; order Lachnospirales; family Lachnospiraceae; genus CAJMNU01. Next base: position 14,078 of record JAUNGR010000025.1, read on the forward strand.
CATCAATGTGCCGGAACTCACAGAGAAGGACTATGTGCAGTATCGCTGGGATTTGGAGGATTTGACGGCAGCGATGATTCACTCCAGAAAAATCAATATGAAGGGCTTGTTGGCATTTCATGTCCGAGTGGAGAGTTTGGAGGATGTGGAGGCAGCGGAGGATGCGGATGGGGACGTAGAAAAGCAAAAGCAGGAGTTGGAAGTTGCCACGATTGCACTGAGAAAAAAGGATACCCATCGGATTCGGGAGGAAGTGACGCTTCCGACCAACAAACCCAACATAGGGCAGATTCTTTGGAGTGAGATGAAACTACAGGGAGTTAACACCCGTCTTCTGGAGGGAAAAGTCCGCATAGAGGGAGAGCTGATTGTTTTTGTGATTTACAGCAGTGAGAGTGAGGGTTTGCCCTTGCAATGGCTGGAGGAGTCCCTTCCTTTTCAAGGGGAAGTGGAGCTTTCCCAAGCAACGGAAGCCATGATTCCCACAATCGGAGTTCGGCTGATTCACAAAGAATTGGAGGAGAAACCGGACAAGGATGGGGAACTGCGGCAGTTGGCGGTGGATGCTGTGGCGGAACTGGACATGAAGCTGTATGAACAGGAGAAGATTCAGCTTTTGAGCGATTTGTACTCCACCAAGGAAGAGGTGATTCTGGAGCAGGGTGAGGTGAAATTTGATACACTTCTGCTGAAAAATGAGGCGAAATGTCGGGTTTTGGAGAAGATTTCTCTGCCAAACGGCGAAAGAATTCTGCAGATTTGTCACGTGGATGGCACGGTGAAACTGGACGAGACACATACGGATGAAGAGGGAGTCTGGGTGGAAGGCGTGTTGGAGGTGAGGATTCTGTATTTGACCGCTGACGATGCACAGCCGCTGCAGGCGGTGACGGAGGTTCTTCCTTTTCAATATCTGGCGGAGGCTGAGGAAGCGGATGATACCTGCATTTGCCAGATTCAGAGTGGGGTGGAGCAGCTCTCCGCTATGATGAGTGGAACGGACACGGCGGAAATCAAAGGTGTGGTCAGTTTGGATATCCTGCTGTTAAAGCCAGTGACAAAGCAGTTGGTCATCCGTGCGAGAACGGAACCGCAGGATGTAAAGAAGCTGCAGGCTCTGCCTGGAATTGTGGGCTATGTGGTGCAAAAAGGAGATTCTTTGTGGACAGTGGCGAGAAAATTTCACACAACGGTGGAGGACGTGATGGAGGGAAACGGTTTGACAGATGAGAAGCTTCAGGTTGGAGATAAGTTGATTTTGCAAAAAAGAGTGTAGTTGCTGTGAAGGCAGGAAGAGTGGAAAGAAGAGACAGAACAGGAAGAAAGAGTGCTGTAAAATCTTGGGGAAGGGGATTTTATGGCACTCTTTGCTTTGCGTTTAGGGGGATTGATGCTATAATGGAAATTAAGCGGAACGACAAAGGGAAAGCGAGAAAAGAAAGGGACAACAAGAATGAAAAAATTAATTTCATGGAACGTGAATGGACTGCGTGCCTGCGTTCAAAAGGGATTTTTAGAATATTTCAAAGAAATGGATGCCGATATCTTTTGCATTCAGGAGAGTAAGCTTCAGGAAGGGCAGATAGACTTGGATTTACCGGAATATTACCAGTATTGGAACTATGCGGAGAAAAAAGGATATTCGGGAACCGCTCTGTTTACAAAAGAAAAGCCAATTTGTGTCACAAAAGGCATGGGAATAGAGGAACATGATAAGGAGGGACGAGTGATAACAGCGGAGTTTGAGCCTTATTATGTGGTGACTTGTTATACGCCGAATTCTAAGAATGAATTGCAGCGGCTCCCCTACCGTATGGAGTGGGAGGACGCGTTTCGGGAATATTTGAAGGGCTTGGATGCCAAAAAGCCGGTCATTTTCTGTGGAGATTTTAATGTGGCACATCAGGAGATTGATTTAAAAAATCCAAAAACCAACCATAAAAGTGCCGGTTTCACCGACGAGGAGAGAGGAAAGTTTGGAGAGCTTTTGGATGCTGGTTTTATTGACAGCTATCGTTATTTTTATCCGGAACAGGAAGGAGTCTATTCTTGGTGGTCCTATCGGGCTGCTTCCCGTCCTAGAAATATTGGTTGGCGTATCGACTACTTTTGTGTTTCTAAGAGATTGGCCGAGCAACTTGAGGATGCAAAGATACACACCGAGGTTTTGGGGTCTGACCATTGTCCAGTGGAGCTTTGCTTGAAGGAATAGGAGCTTTGCTTGAAAGAATAATAAACGAAAAAGGAGATGCATGGCGGATGAATCTGCTTAACATAGAAAACATAACGAAGGCATATACAGAACGAAAGGTGCTGGAACAGGCCTCCTTTTCCTTGCAGGAAGGGGAAAAGGTAGGAGTCATTGGAATCAATGGTACAGGAAAAACAACTCTTTTGAAGATACTGGCTGGATTGGAGGAAGCGGATGAGGGAAAGGTCACGACGGCGAACCATGTGGTCATCCGTTATCTGTCGCAGAATCCAGAATTTGACCCTCAAATGTCAAGCCTAGCATGTGTGTTAGCTGGAAATGCGACGGAGGAGAATCGCTGGACGCTTGAGAGCGATGCGAAAGCGATGATGACACGGCTTGGAATCACAGACTTTGAGCAGCCAGCAGGGCAGCTCTCAGGAGGGCAGAGAAAGCGTTTGGCTTTGATTTCGGTGCTGCTCTCTCCGGCGGATATTCTTTTGTTGGATGAGCCGACCAACCATCTGGACAATGAGATGGCGGATTGGCTGGAAGAGTATCTCAAGAAGAGAAAAGGTACTTTGGTTATGGTGACACATGACCGCTACTTTTTGGACAGTGTCTGCAATCGAATTGTGGAGATAGATAAAGGTGCTTTGTATAGCTATCAGACAAACTATTCTGGTTTTCTGGAGTTGAAGGCAGAGAGAGAGGATATGGAGGCAGCGGGAGAGAGAAAACGCCAATCTATCCTGCGGGTGGAGTTAGAGTGGATTAAGAGAGGGGCAAGAGCCCGCTCCACAAAACAGAAGGCACGCATTCAAAGATACGAAGAATTAAAGGACAGAAAGGCTTTGGTGCAGGACCAGAAGGTGGAACTTAGCTCCATCTCAACAAGATTGGGAAGAACTACAGTAGAATTGGAACACATTTGCAAAAGCTATGGGAAGAATCAGCTGATTGATGACTTTAGTTATATTTTTTTGAAAGGCGACAGAGTTGGTTTTATCGGAAAAAATGGCTGTGGAAAATCGACTCTTCTTAAGATAATTGCTGGTCTTATTCCGCAGGATTCCGGTCAGGTGGTTGTGGGACAGACCGTGAAAATGGGCTATTATGCACAGGAGATAGCTTCTGAGAAGGCAGAGGAGGATGCTCAAAAAAGCGAGATTGATTTTTCCTATATGAATCCAGAACAGAGAGTGATTGACTATGTGAAAGATACAGCGGAGTATGTTCGTACAGCAGACGGAGTGCTATCTGCTTCTGCTTTGTTGGAAAAGTTTTTGTTCTCCCCAGAAAAACAATATAGCTTGATTGGAAAGTTATCAGGAGGAGAAAAAAAGAGATTAAACTTACTGCGGGTGCTTGCCACTTCCCCCAATGTATTGTTACTGGATGAGCCGACCAACAATTTGGATATTGCCACTCTGACTATTTTGGAAGACTATTTGGACTCCTATGATGGGATTGTCGTCACGGTTTCCCATGACCGCTACTTTTTAGACCGCACCACAAAACGTATTTTTGCGTTTGAGGGAGAAGGAAAACTGCGTCAGTACGAGGGAGGATACACAGATTATGCTTTGCGAAAGGCTGCTGAGGAGGAAGAAAAGCAGGCGGAAAATGTAGGTGTTACGGTGAAAGCTTCTGCAGCAGAGCAGGAAAAGGGACAGCGTGTACGTGGTCCGCAGAAATTGAAGTTTAGTTATCAAGAGAAAAAGGATTATGAGACCATAGAAGGGGAAATAGCAGCTCTGGAAGAAAGAATTGCCGACTTGGAGAAAGAGATAGAGGCAGCCGCCCATGATTTTGTGAAACTCAATGCACTTATGGCTGAGAAAGAAGAGAAGGAGGCGGCATTGGAACAAAAGATGGAAAGATGGATGTATTTGGATGAGTTGGCGGCGAAGATTGCGGAGCAGTAGTGCTGGGGAAGCGAAGATAAAACATAGCTAAAGGCATTGTTTGTAAGGATTATATCATATATAATTAAAAAGATAAGAGTGAAAGCGATGCGGTAGGAAAAGATACGGAGGGATAGGATGGAGCGTGAATGGAAACTGGAAACGGAAGGTATTTTTATATATCCAGAGGGTTTGACACAGACAGAAGATAAGGTTCATTTTACGGTGGTGACATCGGGAAAACAGGTAAAGCTCTGTTTGTTTGAGGAAGGGGAAGAGAAGGCATTTTGCACGTTGCCGTTTCCGAAAGAGGCGAAATTTGGAAATTTGTGGTCTGCTTTTCTTCCGAAAGATGGGCTTGATAATTTGGAGTATGCATATGAGATTGATGGTGTGTGTATGCCAGATGCTTGTGCAAGGCGATATCGGGGAAGGGAAACGTGGGGCGATGCCGTTCAGGCAAAGAATCCAGCACGCAGTGTGATTTGCTTCGAGGAATTTGACTGGGAGGGCGACCAGAAGCCCAATACTCCCTTTCGTGATACCGTTGTGTATAAGTGTCATGTGCGAGGATTTACGGCTCATAGTTCTTCTCAGGTGGAACACAAAGCGACCTTTGCGGGTATCACAGAAAAGATTCCGTATTTAAAGGCATTGGGAGTGACAGCTTTGGAGCTGATGCCGATGATTGAGTTTGAGGAAGTCATGATGCAGGAGCGGCGGGGACAAACCAAGTCCTATAGGAGCCAGGAAACAGATGGACGTTTAAACTATTGGGGCTATGTTGCGGGAGCTTATTTTGCACCGAAATCTTCTTACAGCAGTGAGCCTAGGAATCCGGAGAGAGAGTTTAAGACTTTGGTAAAGACCTTGCACAAGAATGGAATGGAGCTTTACATAGATTTGTTTTTTACCGGACAGGAGAGACCAGCACAGGTGTTGGATATTCTGCGTTTTTGGGTGAGAGAGTATCATGTGGATGGCATTCATATGGTTGGTTTTGTGCCGGAAGCGATGGTAGGAGAGGATGCGTGTCTCTGTCAGACGAAGTTGTTTTATTCAAACTGGAATGCCGTGAGAGACGGGGAGGAGAGGCATCTTGCCGAGTACAACGATGGCTTTCAGAATGCACTGCGTTGTTTTTTAAAGGGAGACGAGGACAAGGTGGGCAGTCTTGCCATGTATGTACGCCGTAATCCAGCGGAACATGCTGTGATTAATTTTATGGCAAATAACAACGGTTTTACGATGATGGATTTGGTGTCTTATGACCAGAAACACAATGAGGAGAATGGCGAGAACAATCAGGATGGAAGTATGTATAACTACTCATGGAACTGTGGAGTGGAGGGGGAAACCAGAAAGAAAAAGGTGTTGGAGCTGAGAAGAAAGCAGCTTCGCAACGCTTTTGCCCTATTATTTTTGAGTCAGGGAACGCCTTTGCTCTTAGCGGGAGATGAGTTTGGGAACAGCAAAAAGGGCAACAACAATTCCTACTGTCAAGACAATGAGGTTTCATGGCTGGACTGGAAGTTGTTGGAAAAAAATGCAGATATTTATGAGTTTGTAAGCAAACTGATTGCCTTTCGCAAGGAGCATCCTGTGTTACATCAGGAGAAGGAAGCAAAGATGATGGATTATCTGGCCTGCGGCTGTCCAGATGTCTCTTATCATGGGGTAAAAGCTTGGTGTCCGGAATATGACTATTTTAGAAGACAGTTGGGAGTTATGTATTGCGGTGAATATGCCCAAAAGTCGGATGGAAGCAAAGATGCCTATTTGTTTGTGGCATACAATTCCCATTGGGAGCCGCATGAGTTTGCATTGCCGAATCTGCCAAGAAAAATGAAGTGGCATATTGCAATCAATACGGACGATGCCAAAAACAATGGTATGTATCCAGAGGGAAAGGAACCGTTGGTGAAGAAACAAAAGCAATTTATGGTTCCTGCTCGTTCTATTTTGGTATTTCTCTCAAAAGCTGTGACAGAGAGTGAAAAAGAAAAGGAAAAGGCGAAAGAGAAGACAAAAGAAAAGACAGGAAAAAAATAGAAAGAAAAAGTGAAAAAGATGGGAACGACAGAGAAGGCAGAAAAGACAAAAAGGATGGAGGACAGAAGAAATGATAGACATCAAATTGACAGAGGATTTGTCCAATGCGTTTGGGCCAAGCGGTTTTGAGGAAGATGTGGTAAAAACGCTTTATCGGCATTGTAGAGAAGAGTTTTCTTTGCAGCACGATGCGATGCACAATGTTTTCATGCGTTTTCAGGAAAGTTCCAAAGAAAGGAAGTTTTCATGCACCCGACTTATGGATGAACCACCTCACCATGAAAGTCTGTCGGGTGCACTTGGCATCCCTGAACTGAGTGCTGCCTATCGGCAGCGGGACTTTCAGAGTAAAAAGCCGCTGCTTATGTTGGATGCACACAGCGATGAGTGCGGATTTATGGTGCAGGCGATTCAGGAAAATGGACTGTTAAGTTTTTTGATGTTGGGTGGTTTTCATCTCACCAGTCTTCCGGCACATTCTGTGTTGGTGAGAACCCAAGCAGGAGAGTTGGTGAGAGGCATTATCACTTCAAAACCAGTGCATTTTTTGACCGATAAGCAGAGGGCAGATTCCTCTTTGGAGATTGAGAGTTTGTTTATTGATGTCGGAGCCTGCAGCAGGAAGGAAGCTATGGAGGAGTTTGGCATCCGCATCGGAGACCCTGTGGTGCCGGAGGTAACTTTTTCTTATCAGGAAAAGAGAGGACTGTGCTTTGGAAAGGCCTTTGACAATCGCATGGGCTGTGCCAGCATTGTGCACACCATGCGTGCGTTGAAGGCAGAAGCAAAGGAACTGGCGGTGGATGTGGTTGGTGCTTTTGCCGCTCAGGAAGAGGTAGGCACAAGAGGGGCTTCGGTGACAGCGGCTGTCTGCAAACCGGATTTGGCGATTGTGTTTGAAGGTTCTCCAGCCGATGATTTCTTTGTCTCTGCTGGTATGGCACAGGGAGCGATGCATGGAGGGGTACAGCTTCGTCGAATGGATAAGAGCTATCTTTCAAATCCAGCCTTTCTTGCATATGCGAGAGAAGTGGCAGAGAAGAATCACATTCGCTATCAGGAGACGGTGAGGAGAGGGGGAAGCACAAATGCTGGAAAAATCAGCCTATCTGGAAAGGCTGTACCAGTTTTGGTGTTGGGAATACCAGCACGCTATGTGCATAGCCATTATAATTTTACGGCAGTTGAGGATATGGAAGCGACCGCTGCTCTTGCAACTGAGGTGATTCGCAATCTGGATGAGGAGAGAATCCGCCATATTATGCGTCAGGATATCGTATGATAGGGGCAAAAGGTCAAAATAGAAGAAGAGGAAGAAGAGAACAATGGAAAAAATAACGAGTTTTACCGTCAATCATCTCAGTTTACTGCCAGGGATTTATGTGTCCCGTAAGGACAAAGCGGGCGAGAGTGTCATCACTACGTTTGATTTGCGAATGACCCGCCCGAATGCGGAGCCAGTGATGAATACCGCAGAAATTCATACCATAGAGCATTTAGGAGCCACATTCCTGCGAAATCATGCGGAGTGGAAGGATAAGGTGCTTTATTTTGGTCCTATGGGCTGCCGCACAGGCTTTTATCTTCTCTTGATTGGAGATTACAGCTCCGAGGAGATTGTGCCGTTAATGAAGGAGATGTATGCCTTTATTCGGGACTTTGATGGAGAAGTTCCAGGGGCAGCGGCAAGAGACTGTGGAAACTACTTGGATATGAATCTGCCTATGGCAAACTATTTGGCAGAGAAGTTTATGAGAGAAGTTTTGGAGCACATTGGACCGGAGAGACTGCAATATCCAGAATAAAGGAGAGCGAACCTTTAGGATGGGAAGGAGAAGCTATGATTCAGTTTAATAAAGAGGAAGTAGCAAAAATACAGGAGAGAAGCAAAAGGCAGCCAAAGGCAGTGCAAAGATTAAGGCAGCAGGCAGCGGAGGGGTTTCAAGGAGAGATTTTGGTTCCGAAAAAGGGAATTGGAAACTGGAGCCTGTATTATTACTGTCCGGATTGCTCTGTGCGATTGCAGTTTCAAAGACAGGATGCCAAGCGGCATCGCTGTCCATCCTGTGGGAGAGTGTTGACAGGGGAACCTTACGACGGAGCTTGGTGGGGCTTGGTGAATGCGGGAAACAGTGAGAGCTGTTTTCAAATGGGACTGTTGTATGTGATGACCGAAGAGATGGCTTATGCGAGGAAGGCAATTGCGATTATGCTGGAATATTCTCGCTACTATAAGGATTATGAGGTACATGGGGATATTCCTTATAATGGGCCGGGAAAAGCCAATGCACAAACTCTGGATGAGGCGAACTTTTTGAGAAGCTTGGCGATGGCCTACGATTTGCTCTCCTCCGCGATGAGCAAGGAAGAGAGGGAGAGGATTCGGGATGGGATTCTGCTTCCCGGAGCGGAATTTTTGATAGCACATCGCCATAGGCAGCTTCACAATCATGAGGTGATTATCAACTCTGCGATTGCCGTGATAGGCCTGCTGTTTGAGAAGGAGGCATACATTCAGCTGGCTGTCTATGGGGAATATGGCATTTTGTATCAGTTGGAACATGCGGTTCTTCCCAATCATATGTGGTTTGAGGGGGCATTTGGTTATCATTTTTATGCCTTGACGAGCTTTTTTGCTTATGAGAAGTTTGCCCTTCATACACCGCACAGCCACATACAACATCCCCATTATAAGGCGATGATGGATTTGTTGTTTTTCTATCTGGAACCGGGCTTTCGGATTCCTATGCTGAACGATACCAATTATGGTCACACAAACAGCAGTCTGTATTTGTATGAGTTTGCGTATCGGGAGCTTGGAGGGGAGAAACTTTTGTATGTCTTAGACCGGCTGTATGAGGAGGAGGAGAGGGACAATCTGGAAGCCCTGATTTATGGGGTGGACGAGTTAAAGCCCTGCGAGCTGCCTTTGCAAAACTATCACACAGAAGTGGGAAGTTTTGGACATTCGGTACTGAGAGGAGAAAATGGAAGATATTTGCTTTTTAAGCACGATAGTTATGGGGGAGAGCATGACCACTATGACCGCTTGGACATAAGCTATCTGGCTTACGGAAAGAGGATTTCGCCGGATTTGGGAACCACTGGATATGGAGCGAAGATGCACTATGACTATTATAAAAACACAGGTACACACAACACGGTGACGATTGGGGGAGAGAATCAGGCTCCAGCCAATGCCTATCTGACTCGATATGAGGAGAAAAATGGTGTGATTTATGTGGATGCAGAGGTGGATTGGAGAAAGCCCTATGAGATGCCCGATAGCTTCACGATAGTGCAGTGGAAGGAAGAAAATTATCGCAATGTACACATGAAGAGGCGTATCGCTTGGGCGAAGGATTGCTTTGCGGACGTTTTTGTTGTGGAAGGAGTAGAACCTACACGTTCTGTGGACTGGGTGATGCATTTTTCGGGACAAGCTCTCAAAGATGGGGAAGAGGTTCTACCAGCACAGGCAAAGCAGCTCTTGGAGAAAAATGGATTCTTCGAGAAGCTACCAGAGGAGAGTCGCCAAGTGGCAGAGCGTGAACTGGAAGACATGGAGGAGAGCGGGTTTCTTTCTTCAAAGAAGCCCTACTGCCACATCCATGATATCTACATCGGGAAAGCGTCCGGAACTTCTGGACAGTGTGTGTTCTCCTACAAGGATGGCGAAGTGATTACGGATGTGTACAGCATGGCAAAGGGACAATGGTATTTCAGTGGGATGGGAGCGGACAATCCTTCCATTTCCGAAATTCCATATCTCATAGAACGTAACTATGGGAAAAGGGATGAAAAACTTGTTTATGCCCATGTGATTGCATCCAGAGAGGGAAAGAAACAGATTCAAAGCGTTCGCTTTGCCTTGGATGCAGAGGGAGAGGGGCAGATTGTCGTGACCAAGGAAGGTGGCAAAGAAGAGATTTTGAGTTTTGCATCAACCATTTTCCTTGACGGCCCCTCTCACGGATGCTATCGGAAATGAAAATCAAAAATCCATTCAAAAAGTGGATGTTTGATTTAGCGAATTCTTTCAGGGAAGCCGATTTTCTTGTGAACCTTGCGCAGAGTCTTTGTGGCATAGTAGTTTGCCTTCTCCGCATTGTTCTTGATGACTTGGTCAATGTAATCCTTGTTTTTAGACAATTCTTGATATTTCTCCTGCAAAGGACGAAGCACACTGACTACGGTCTCACCAACTGCTAGCTTGAAGTCGCCATAGCCGCCGTTCTCGAACTCCTTGACTGCCTCATCTGGAGTTTTTCCGGTACAAGCACAGTAAATATCCAGAAGGTTCTTGATTCCTGGCTGTTCGTCACGGTAGCAGATATGAGCTTCAGAATCGGTCACAGCACGCTTAAATTTGCGGATGATGCTGTCAGGGTCATCCATCAGATAAATGCTTGCATTGACATTTTCGTCAGATTTGGACATCTTTTTGCTGGGGTCCTGCAAACTCATAATTTTAGCTCCGGATTTACCAAGGTAAGCTTCCGGTATGGTAAAGACATCGCCATAAATGGAATTAAAACGTTGAGCAATGTCACGGCACAGCTCCAAGTGTTGCATCTGGTCGATACCAACCGGAACCACATCGGCTTGGTACAAAAGAATATCCGCTGCCATCAATACCGGATAGGTAAACAGACCTGCATTGATGTTGTCAGCGTGCTTTGCAGCTTTATCCTTAAACTGAGTCATACGATTCAATTCGCCCATGTAGGTGAAGCAGTTTAAGACCCAAGCCAGCTCTGCATGACCGGATACATGAGACTGATAATAGATACAGTTTTTCTCTGGGTCCAGACCAGCTGCAATGTAGAGTGTCAGAAGGTTTCTGGCACGCTTGCGAAATTCAGCAGGGTCCTGACGAACCGTGATGGAATGCATGTCCACAACGCTGTAGAAGGTTGTATATTCATCTGCGATTTGCACCCAATTCTTCAGAGCACCAAGGTAGTTGCCAAGAGTTAGATTTCCAGTTGCCTGCATACCGCTGAATAAGATTTTTTCTCCGTTTAACATAGTAGTTTCTCCTTATACTGTGGAAAATTTTCATATCATCAGTCTAGCATTGTGAGGGGAAAAAGTCAATGGGAGCGGGAAATGGAAAGAAGAGAACTCAGAAAGAAAAGAAATAAGAAGG
>JAUNGR010000174.1 GCA_030524485.1 bacterium
CAAAGACAGCGTGAGTGAGCGGACAAAGGAAGGAGAGAAAAGATGGAGAAGGAAAAGGTACACCTGACCAATGTAGTTGGAGACTTTCGCTTTGTCCGAAAGGGAAACGATGCCGGATATTCCATGAAGGAGGCACATTACCATCCGTACTATGAGTTGGGCTACTTAAAATCCGGCGAATTTAAGATTTTTATCAATCATACGGTCTATAAAGTCAAGACGGGAGATATGATATTTTTGACTCCTTTGGAGATTCACAGAGCGACGGAATATGGAAATGGAAGCAACGAGAGATATGATATCAGCTTCTCAGAGGATTTTTTGCTGCCCCTCAAACAGGAATGCGGGGAGGAGACGGTTCATAAGCTCTTTTCCAACGCAAAAGTGACCATTCCGGCGAGCCGCAGGGAATATGTGGAGGAATTGCTTCGGAAGATGGAACATGTGTCAGGTTTGTCGGATGAATTTACCAGTGTGCTAAAAAAGATGTACCTGTATGAATTGTTGATTTTTGCAGGGCGTTATGGAGCGATGAATCTGTATGAGGACATGATTCCGCCGGAGGAAAACTCAACGGAGCAGGCCATTCAGCGTTCGGCAGCCTATATCTGCCAAAATTACGATAAGAATATTACTTTGGATGACATGGCAAAAATGGTGCATATGAGTCCGACCTATTTCTCAAGAAAATTTAAGAAGGTAACGGGCTTGGGATTTAAGGAATACTTGAACCAAATCCGCATTCGGGAGGCTTCGCTTCTTCTCTTAAAAAGCAATGCCTCTGTGACGGAAATTGCCTGTCGCTGCGGCTTTAACGATGGCAATTATTTTGGAGATGCCTTCCGAAAAGCCAAGGGGATGTCTCCGGGACAGTATCGGAAAAGTCCGGAGATTTTGTGACCGAGTAAGGAAGTTACATCGCCTCGGCATGGGAGAGAAGATGGCGAAGAAAAAGACTTAAGTGTTGGGGATTTTCGAGCAGAGCCTCTGTATAAGGGACATAGGTCAGAGAACTTGCTCTTTTCTCGCAAAAAACAGGTTCCAAAATAGGCGAAAGTTGAGGAAGGAAAAGACCGGAGGCTTTTTGGTAGCCAGTCTGAGCCGTTGCTCTTTTGCGAGCGGATTTATCTACAAACTCGCCGACGCTTTTGTGGATGGCACGGTCCTCGGCGGGGAGATAATAATAATTTTTGTAATCTGGATAAAAATATTTGAGAGTGCCCTCAAAGAGAGAAAGGGAAAGGGTCAACCGATTTTGCTCCATGGAAAGAGAGCCATTTGGGAGGGAGGCCGAGAAGGGTTTTGGCACATAAATGTCACTTTCTGCCTGCAAAAAGAGCGAGGGAGAAGCCTCCTCTGTATGGGGAAGGCTCTGGGAGGACAGGCGAAAATGGGCTGTTTCCAAATCGGGATAGCATAAAATAGGAAGAATGGAGAGCATTCCTAACAAATCTTCCTCGTTGTGTAAAAGCAAACAGTGTAGACGCTGTTCGTCTTTGTGCCTAAGATAAGAGTGATAAACCGCAATGAGTGCCCCGCCATGATAGGGGTCTTCCCGCTGAATTCCCAGAAAGCGTTCCACGGCTTTTAGGCGAAGGCTGTCAAGCCCCAGCCATTTGCGGCAGGGGCGGATTTTTTTGTAGATGTCAATGCTGGAGAGAGCAGAAAAATCATAGGGAAGGCGGTAGTGGGCACAGCGTTTCTGGAGATAAGGAAGGTCAAAACTATCCCCATTGAAATGAACCACAGTGGAAAAGTTGGAGAGAAACTGAAAAAAAGCATGGAGAAGTTCTATTTCACTTTGAGGGGAATCGGCAAACCATTGGACAAAGTGCCAAGCTTCCTTTCGATAATAGAGACAGCCAATCAGATAGAGGGCAGAGCTGTCGGCAGAAAAGCCGGTGGTCTCAATGTCAAAAAAGAGCAGAGAATCTCTGTCTCCGAGGCGTTCTAAGGGGTAGGTCTGAGAGAGAGCAAGTGTTTTTTGTATATGAAGCATTTGTGATTTCCTCCTACGGCTATCCGTTTTTTCTTCTGTTGTCAGTATAAACAGCAGAGAAAGAGAACGCAAGAGAAAAATAAAAGATAGAAAAGAAAATAAAACAGAATGTTTGTTCGATTTTTGCTTGCAATGTGGGGACGAATATGATACGATAGAAAAAAGAACAGATGAAAGAAAAAAGCCAAAGGGAAGTGCAGGAGGATAGCAGGGTGATTTCTTATATAAAAGGACAGTTGACAGAGATATTTGAGGATGCCATCGTGGTGGAGAACCAAGGGATTGGTTATGAGATTCATGTTCCTCTGTCGCTCTTTGGGCTGCTGCCGCCGATAGGCAGAGAGGTACAGATTTTTACCTATTTTCAGGTCCGTGAGGATGCGATGAGCTTGTATGGTTTTTTCAATCGTCAGGACCTTTTTATGTTTCAGAGCTTGTTAGCAGTCAGCGGAATTGGTCCGAAGGCGGCTCTTGCCATTCTGTCTGCCCTCAAGCCCGATGAGCTGCGTCTTGCCATTTTCAATGCAGATGCGAAAAGCATTGCGAAGGCTCCAGGGGTCGGTGCCAAGACGGCACAGAGAGTCATCCTGGAGCTGAAGGATAAGATAACAGCGGAGGAGGTTCTTCCTCTGTCGCTGCTGCAGGGAAGTCAGGAAGTGGTAAGTGTGGGAGGCAATGCAGCCACAGAGGCTGTGGAGGCCTTGGTTGCTTTGGGATATGGCATGACGGAAGCTTCCAGAGCGGTAAAGCAGGTGGGAGCTGGCGAAGAGGCTTCCGCAGAGGAGATTTTAAAGAAAGCTCTTCGTTTCCTTCTGTGAAACTAGGAGGCAAAGAACCTTTTGCCCTCAATATCATAAAGTCAACTACCCACCACCTAAAGGGAGTGGGCTTGTAACTGCCCAGTCGTAGT
>JAUNGR010000026.1:0-23037 GCA_030524485.1 bacterium
GTCTCCTAAGTTGGAGCAGCTTCCCACCTCAAAATACTTCTTCTGTCTCGGGGACCAAGCTTCTACATCCACGGACTTCACCTTCAAATCTGCAAGGTCTCCAGAACAGCACTCCAGTGTACGCACCGGAATGTCCAGAGAGCGGAACAGATCCACCGTATTCTGCCACAGCACATCAAACCACTTTGGGGACTCCTCCGGTTTGCAGACCACAATCATCTCCTGCTTCTCAAATTGATGAATGCGGTACACACCCCTCTCCTCAATGCCATGGGCTCCCTTTTCCTTGCGGAAACAGGGGGAATAGCTCGTCAGAGTCTTGGGAAGTTCTGCCTCAGCCGTCACGGTGTCAATAAACTTTCCAATCATAGAATGCTCGCTGGTACCGATGAGGTAGAGGTCCTCTCCCTCAATCTTATACATCATGGCATCCATCTCCGCAAAGGACATTACTCCATTCACCACTGCACTGCGAATCATAAAAGGCGGCACACAGTAGGTGAAGCCACGATTTATCATAAAATCACGGGCATAAGAAAGCACAGCTGAATGCATTCTTGCAATGTCTCCCATCAGATAATAGAAACCGTTTCCTGCCACTCTTCCTGCGGCATCCAAGTCAATGCCATTAAACTTCTCCATGATCTCGGTATGGTAGGGAATCTCAAAATCTGGAACCTTCGGCTCGCCATAGCGCTGCACTTCCACGTTCTCGCTGTCATCCTTTCCAATCGGAACGCTGGGGTCAATGATGTTAGGAATCGTCATCATAATCTTTAAGATACGCTCGCCATAAGCCTTCTCCTGCGTCTCCAGCTCCTCCAGACGGTCTGCCATCGCAGTCACCTGCTTTTTGACCTCCTCCGCCTCTTCCTTCTTTCCCTGTCCCATCAGGGCACCAATCTGTTTGGAAATCTTATTTCTCTTCGCACGCAACTCATCGCCCTCTGCCTTAGCAGCACGATTCTTTGCGTCCAGCTCAATCACCTCATCCACCAGAGGCAGTTTGCTGTCCTGAAATTTATTCTGAATATTCTTTTTTACGAGTTCTGGGTTTTCTCTGACAAACTTTAAATCTAACATAATCTTCCTCCACTCAAATGTAGTACGTGCTATTATACTACAATCTTTGAGGAAATAAAAGACTGTAATTACACAAATACATGATTTTTTATGCTGGACTCTCCCCGTCTTTTTCCGTCTCGTTCAAAGTCTCCTCGTTCGCCAGTGCCTCATGCACAGCCGTCTCTTCCTTGGCTGCTTTCTCCTTTGCGAGCAGTTCCTGCATATATTCGTCCATAGCATCCGCTACCTGCTTGGAATAGGCAACGGCCTCCACCACCGTCTTGGCTCCCTTCACCACATCACCGGAAGCAAAGATGCCTTCCTTGGAGGTGATTCCGGCCGCATTTGCGACCACCAGTCCCTTTTTATTGACTTCCACACCGGCATTTTTCAGGAGGTTGCTCGGTCCCTGACTAATGGAAATGATAGTGGAATCGCTCGGATAAAAGACTAAGCTGTCCGGAACCACATGCATCTCGTTGTTCTCATCCCACTCCACCTTTTCAAACCAAGTGCCCTTCTCCGTAATCTCCACCGGTCTCACGCAGTAGACAAATTCCACACCATCCATCTTTGCATATTCCAACTCTGTATGGCTGGCCGCAGCAGTCGGCGTGATGGAAAAACAGGTCACTTTGGTGGCACCGTTTCTTAGGTTGGTTCTGGCCACATCCATCGCTGCATTTCCAGCTCCGATGACATTGACCGACTCGCCCAGATCGTACACATCCGGATTGACCAGATAGTGAATCGCATAGTGAACATTGCCCAAGGTCTCTCCCTTGATTCTAAGAGTGTTTGGCCACCAAACACCGGTACCGATGGAAACGGCCTTGTAACCGTCTCGAAACAGGTCATCGATCTGTATGGTCTTTCCAATGGCCGTATTCGGGCGGACATGAATGCCCAAAGCCTTCAGCTTGTCCATGTAGCGGTCCAAAATCTTCTTGGGAAGTCGAAATTCCGGAATGCCGTAGCGCAGCACGCCGCCTATCTTATCCTTGGACTCAAAGATGGTGATGTCATAGCCTCTCTGTGCCAGCAAAATCGCAATCGTAAGACCTGCCGGTCCCGCACCGATGACCGCCGCTCTCATTCCTTTCTTCTCCGCCGGAGCTAAGAGCTTTGTCTTTGCAAAATAATTGTCCGAGATATAATTCTCGATGTTGCTGATGTGTACCGGTGCCCCCTTGTGGTTTAAGACGCAGTGCCCCTCGCACTGGTTCTCATGGTTGCAAATCAAAGAACACACAATGGAAAGAGGATTGTTTTTAAAAACCATATCCCCTGCCTCCGTAATCTGTCCCTCCAAAAACATGTGAATCATGTCCGGAATCGGTGTGTGAATCGGACATCCCGTCCGACACATCGGTTTCTTGCAGTTCAAACATCTCTTTGCTTCGGTAATTACATCAAATGCCATAGTTTTTGTCTCCCTTATCCTTTTCCTTTTTTTGCGGGATACCAAAGTCACTTTGTGCAACGCAGTCCGATATCCCAAGGGTCAAAAGATATTTTGCCCCAACATCTTTAGTATACACCATTGAAAAAAAATGTCCAGAAAAGTTATTTTGCTAACAAAGAACGAGTCAAAAAGGACAGCTCCTTCTCAAAACATACGCCCTCAACCAATGCCGTATTCTGCTCTTGCGAACGTTTTACCGCACGGCGAATAAATTCCGCTGCCAAAGAAACAGAGGAAAGATTTTCTTGATTCATCAGATTTCCAGCCGCTATGATGGCCGAAAACAGATCTCCGGTTCCTGGTCGATTCTGGCCAGATTTTTTCTTTTTCACCCAATGAACTGTGCTATTTCTTTCACAAACTAGGTTGCAAAGGAAGTTTCCCTCCTCAATTCCACTCATCACCACGCAGGAAGGTCCCATTTTCAGCAGCTCTTCTGCCATCTGCACGAGTTCCTTTCTTGAAAACTTTTCTCTATAAGGCGTTCGAGTCAAAAAACAGGCCTCCGTGAGATTGGGAAAAATCGTATCCGAGAGGGAGAGAAGCTCTCTCATCTCCTCGCAGAAGGCTTCGTTGCAGGAGGAGTACAGCCGCCCATGATCCCCCATCACGGGGTCTAGGTAAACCTTGGTCTTCTCCCTGCGAAAAGAATGCACAAAGTCCCTCACCAAATCCATCTGTGCCACGTTTCCCAGATACCCAATCAAAATTCCATCAAATTCCAAATGCAAATTCTTCCAAGTTTGAATGTAGGAGGGCAGCTCCTGTGTTAGGTCCTTCATATACCATTCTGGAAACCCCAGATGGTTGGATAAGACTGCCGTCGGAATCGGACAGCCCTGCACGCCCATCGCTGCAATCACTGGCAGAGCCACCGCGAGGGAACACCTCCCATAGCCTGACAGGTCATGAAACACCGCCATTTTTTTCGTCTCTCTCATCTTCTTGTCTTCCTTCCTTTGTCTCTTCCTTTTTTGTTGCTATTATAGCAAAACTGGTATGCTCATTTTTTCATAAACTGGCTATTTTAATCACTCCACTCATGCAGTATGATAAAGCCAATCAAATATAACTGCATAAGGAGATACGACTATGATTACAGAAAAGAATGAAAAATTATACAAAATCGTGCTGACGGCACTGATGGCAGCCATCTGCTACGTAGCTTTTACCTTCCTAAAGATTCCGATTCCAACCTTTGGCGGAGATATGGTGGCTCTGCACATCGGAAATGCCTTCTGTGTGCTGGCTGCCCTACTCTTAGGCGGCGGGTATGGTGGCTTGGCCGGTTCCTTGGGCATGACCATCGCCGACCTTTTAGACCCTGTGTACATCACCAGTGCCCCCAAAACCTTCCTTCTAAAGCTCTGCATCGGTCTCATCAGCGGCTTTGTTGCCCATAAGATTGCCCACATCACGGAGGATCACAACCCCAAGTACATCTTTAAATGGACTCTGATTGCCTCCATCGCCGGTCTCGGTTTTAACGTGATTATGGACCCCATTGTGGGCTTCTTCTACAAAAAGTACATCTTGGGAGTGGAAGCCTCCGCAGCTGCCATCATGTCCACTTGGGCAGCCGGAGTGACTCTCATCAATGCCGTTGCCGGCACTTTGGTTGTGGTATTTGTCTACGCTGCCATCCGCCCCGTTCTCAAAAAAACTGGGCTTTTCTTCCACATTCACTAACATAACACAGTTCGCCCCGCCTTGGTTTGGCCAAAAGCTGCGAAAACCAAGGCGGGGCGTTTGTCTCTTTGCTAATCTTTCGACTCAATGCAGAGCAAAGTTCCCTCACAAAATTGCAAACTTCCTTCCTCCTCCGTCAACTCATTGCTGATGCAGAGGCTGGAACCTATCGTGATGTCTCTATCTGTAAGCGGATATTGAAAGCCTCGCAAGGTAATTCCTCTTACCTTCTCGCTCAGGGGCACGAAGGAAATGTAGTGGCCGTATTGCTCACTCTTACAAAAACGTCTCCTCGGCTCTGTGCTTGCCGCAAGCAGAGTGATGCGATTCTTCTCATCCAAAATCTCCACCTTCATAGAGGCATCTGCGTAGAGATTCAAAAGTTGAATGTTAGAAAGTTCATGGTCCAACCTGCCACCGGTCGCTCCCAAGAGGAGCACTCTCTCACAGCCTCTCCTCTTAGCCTCCTCCAACGCCAGTTCCGTGTCTGTCGCATCCTTCTCCGGCCGATGTCTCTGCCAAACGATATCCGGAACCCCTTGGTAGTAAGCCAAAACCTCCGGTGAGACCGTATCAAAATCTCCCACTATCTCCTGTGGACAAAGCCCCGCTCTTTGCAGCACGGCAAGTCCGCCATCCACAGCAAGCAGCCACAGATTTTCCTCCTGCTTTTTTTCTTTTTCCAGTATCTGCAGCAAAAATTCTGGCTGCACCCGACCACCGGCCACCACAATTCCTGTCATTTTTATTCCTACTCCTTTACCAATGAGCGATACGAGAGTCAAACATTCTTTTGCTCCCAAGCTCTTAACATACGGACAAACTCTGCACTGGTCTTTGCAATGTCTCCCCGAAACACCGCAGAACCTGCAACAATCACATTGGCTCCGGCTTCCAAAATCTCTGTCACATTGTCCTTCGTCACACCTCCATCTATCTCAAGGTCTATCTTTTCTCGCAAGCCTCTCTGCTCTAACAGCTCATTCAGATTGCGAATCTTATCGATGGTATAGGGAATCAATTTTTGACCGCCAAAACCAGGATTCACTCCCATGATCAAGACCAAATCCAAGTCCGCAAGCACCCAGTCCAGCACGCTGAGGGGCGTGGATGGATTCAGGGAAATGCCTGCCTTTTTGCCACACTCATGTATCATCTGCACGGCTCTGTCTAGGTGTGGAGTCGCCTCTGCGTGCACCGTAATGATATCCGCTCCGCAGTCTGCCATCTCTTTGATGTAACGCTCCGGATTCTGAACCATCATATGCACATCAAACACCTGCTCGCTTATGGGACGCAGAGAGCGAATGAGGGGCATTCCAAATGAGATGGACGGAACAAAGCTGCCATCCATGACATCCAGATGTAGATAGTCGGCTCCTCCTTTCTGTGTCTCCAAAACGTTGGCTCCTAGATTTGAAAAGTCGGCACCCAAAATGGATGGTGATAAATGCATCCTCATCTGTCAAAATCTCCTTTTTTCTTTTAATTCCTGATACAAAAGCGTATAATTTTTGTATCGGCTTTCATGGATGTTCCCCTCTCTCACAGCCGTTTTGACCCCGCACACCTTCTCCCCGATATGCACACAACCCTGAAATTTGCAGCCTCCCTCAAAAGTGGCAAATTCCGGAAAATAATAGTGCAGTTCCTCCGGCTCTATGTCCTCCAAATACATGGAGCTAAAACCCGGCGTGTCCATCATGTAAGTGTCTTTCTCCACATAAAATAGTTCCGAATGCCTTGTGGTATGCCGTCCCCTCTTGATTTTTTCACTCACGCTTCCTGTCTCCATCTGTGCCTTCGGTTGGATGCAATTGGTCATGGTAGACTTTCCCACTCCGGAAGGACCGGCTAACACCGTAGTCTTTCCCAGAAGCCTCTCTCGCAGCGTCTCCATCCCCTGCCCTTCCTTTGCACACAGAAACATGAGCTCATACCCCGCCGAAGCGTAGAGACTGCGATAGTGTTCCTGCAAGGCCTGCTCTGCCAAATCTACCTTATTAAAACAGAGCAGCACCGGTATCTCTTGCCTCTGCATCATGACCAAAAAACGGTCCAACAGATTGAGGTTTGGCTCTGGTTCCGTCAAGGCAAACAACACCACTGCTTGGTCTACGTTGGAGACAGCCGGCCGCACCAAGGCATTCTTTCGGGGTAGAATGTCCGTGATATTGCCCTTTCCTCTCTCAGCCAAAGGCTCAAATTCCACATTGTCCCCCACCAAAGGCTTCACCTTTCGGTTTCGGAAAATTCCCTTCGCCTTGCACTCGTATACGGTCTCCTCTCCATCATGCACATAATAAAAGCCCGCAATTCCCTTTATGATCTTTCCCGTCATTCTCCGTAAACCTCAACTTTAAAGAAATTCAGATTGTAGGTGCGAAGGATGGTTCCGTTCACGACATCCACCACTTCCAGCTCTCCGGTGTTGACATTCTCGGCTCCCTCAATCTCCTTATATTTGATTGGCAGTATGGTATCTCCGGTGATAACTCTAGGCTCCATCAATACCGTGTAGACATCCTCGCCATTCACTCTCTGCTTGAGACGAATCTCAACCTGCATACTCGAACTGGAGGAACTCGGTCCAAAGACCGATTTGAGGTTACAGGTATCATCAATGGAAGCGACATACTTATAATGTCTCGGAGAAGGACCTTGGCTGATGGTTAAATTGACCTCCTGCCCCTCCTCCACCTCCGAATTGGGATTGATATTCTGCGTGATCACCAGCCCCTGTGCGATGGTCTCGCTGTATTCTTTGGTCACCGTACCCTTGACCAACTTCACTGCTTCCAGAGCAGCGGCCGCATTCTCTTCCGTCATTCCCAAAAGATTCGGCACCAAGATGGGGGTACTCTTTTCCTCCGCACTCACATACAAAGTAATCGTGCTGCCTTCCTCCACCTTTCCCTCTGGCAAATAGCGGATGACGCTTCCCTGCGTCACCACCGCATTCTCCTCCTCCACAATCTCAGAGCGAAGCGAATTCTGTGTCAGAACTTCCTGTGCCTCCTCAGCGGTTTTCCCAATCAGAGCCAAGCCGCTCAGGTCTATTTTATCCGAACCCTCGCTCACCGTAAGCAGCACCGCCGAATAGCGATCCACTGCCGTCCCTTCTGGATACTGCTGCGAAATCACATAGCCCTTCTCCACCTCATCCGACTCGGCATATTCCACCTTCATCGTCAGCTGCTCGGCTGCCAACTGTTGCTCGGCCTCGTCCACACTCAGTCCAGTCACCTTCGGCATCCGCACCTGTGTCTCGTTTAAAACTTCCTCACTGGATGTGGGATTTTCCTCACTGTCGCTGCTGTCCGCTTCTAGGGTCATCTCTGTCTCCGTCCCCGAGGTCAGAGGAGTGAACATTCCATTTCCCAATCTCCATACCACAAAGAGAAGCACTCCTGCGATGACGATCGCACAGAAGGAACCAAACACCACCATCATTCTCTCCACACTGCGGCGGGTTCTCCTCTCCTCCTGCTCTACTTCCCTTCTTTCCTCCTTGGGGCGGGAAAGCATCACATCGATATCATGCTTTCCAGAAATCTCATCCAAGCGGATGACCTCCCGCTCGGACTCTTCTTGTTTTTCTCTCTCCTGCTCCCTCTCATTTAAAATCTTGCGCTCCTGATAGCCAATGGTGATGGTCTTATCGGTGGCCGCTTCCGCCGCAGTTCTCTGTGCCGGTTCCTCGTCAGGATTCATCAGCACTTTACGTAGATCGGAAATCAAGCCCTCGATGTTGGCATAACGCTGGCTTTTTTTCTTCTCGGTGCACTTTAAAATAATCTGCTCCAAACCGGACGGAATCTCCTTGACATACACCGTCGGCGGGGTGATGGGGGTCTCCAAATGTGCCAAAGCAATGGCAACCGTATTGTCCCCCTCAAAGGGCACATGCCCTGTCACCATCTCATACATGGTAATTCCCAAAGAGTAAATGTCGCTTCTCTCGTCGCTGTAGCCACCTCGGGCCTGCTCCGGTGAGATGTAATGCACGGAACCCATCACGTTGGCTCCTATGGTCTGGGATGTCACGGCTCTTGCAATGCCGAAATCCGCCACCTTCACCTTCCCATCCTTGGAGATAATCATATTTTGGGGTTTGATGTCCCTATGAATGATATGCTGCTCATGTGCCGCCGCAATGCCCTGACATACCTGAATGGCAATGCCGATGGATTCTCTCACCTCCAAATGCCCCTTTTTTTGGATGTAGCTCTTTAAAGTCACTCCCTCTATCAATTCCATCACGATGGCATGAAGGTCATTCTCGTCAATGACATCATAGACATTCACGATGTTGGGATGGGAAAGGCCGGCTGCTGCCTGTGCTTCCATCCGAAACTTATTGACAAAGTTTACATCCTCACTGAACTCCTCCTTCAGAACCTTGACCGCTACCAGACGGTTTAACTTGTGGCAGCGTGCCTTATAGACATCTGCCATCCCTCCAGAGCCTATCTTCTCCAAAATCTCATAGCGTTCCTGCAAATACATTCCCACTTTTAGCATACGGACACCTCTTGTATCCGAGGCTGACTCAATATCACAGAAATATTATCACTTCCTCCATTTTCGTTGGCCCTCTGAACCAAAAGAGCCGTCTTTTGTGCAAGGCTGGCATCCGCAACAAGCAACTGCCGGATTTCCTCATCCGTCAGCATATTGGTCAAACCATCCGAGCACAGCAAAATAAGGTCGCCCTCTTCTAAGCTCTCATCAAAGAAGTCAACCCTCACCTCATTCTCCGCTCCGATGGCTCTTGTAATCACATTTTTTTGAGCCTGATAGGCCTCACTGCCCCGCACCAACATCCCTCTTGCAACCAACTCCTCCACATAGGAGTGATCCCTCGTGATCTGCGTCAACCGCCCTTTGTGAAGTAAGTAAAGGCGGCTGTCTCCCACATTTGCCACATGGAGAGTCCCCTGTAATACCATGGCCGCTACCAACGTTGTGCCGGTTCCCCTCAAATCGGGATTTTCCATAGAAAGCTTATGTAATTGACGGTTCACCTCACAGATTCCCTTCGTCAAAGCCTCCACCGGCTTATCTATCTTGGACTCTTTTAGATAGGCACTCAGTCTCTCCACCACAAATCTGGACGCATAATCGCCGGCCTTCTCCCCGCCCATCCCGTCAGCGACGAGAAACAGATTCGGACAGCAACCAAGAGGCTCCTCAGAAACAAAAATAAAATCTTGATTCATCAGCCTTCTCTGTCCGATGTCGGTCTTTGCACAAGTACGAATCATGCTTTTCATCCTTTCTTTTGCAGATAACGGCGGCGTAACTGCCCGCAGGCACCGTCGATATCCCTGCCCATTTCCCTTCTTATAGTAACATGAATTCCGTTTTTTTCAAGGTAATTTTTGAAATTCATCACGGCCCTGCGGTCTGACTGAACAAAATCTCTTTCCTTGATGGGATTGACCGGAATCAGGTTCACATGCCCATGCATATGCTGCAAAAGCTTCGACAGAGCGGCTGCCTCCTCCAGATTGTCGTTGACTCCCTGCACCAAACTATATTCAAAGGTCACTCTTCTCCCTGTCTTCTCAAAGTAATAGCGGCAGGCATCCAAGACGGCTGCAAGCGGATAGGCATTTGCCACCGGCATCAGCGTCTTTCTCACCGCATCGTTCGGAGCATGTAAGGAGAGGGCTAGGGTCACCTGCAACCCTTCATCGGCAAACTGCCGCATCCTAGGAACGATGCCGCAGGTGGACACCGTGATGCTGCGCTGGCTGATATTCAGTCCCTGCTCACTGCTCAAAATCCGTATAAACTGCAACAGATTGTCATAATTGTCCATCGGCTCTCCGGAACCCATCACCACCACATTGGAGATTCTCTCTCCAATGTCCTTTTGAATCTGATAGATTTGCTCCAACATCTCAGAGGGGAGCAGATTTCTCTCCAACCCATCCAACGTGGAGGCACAGAAACGACAGCCCATTCGACAACCCACCTGAGAGGAAATACAGACCGAGTTGCCATGCTCATACCGCATCAGCACGCTCTCAATCACAGCCCCGTCCGCCAACCCAAACAAATATTTTCTGGTTCCGTCTATCTGGGAGATTTGAACGTCCTCCTTGCTCAGACAGGTATAGGTATACTGAGCCTTTAGCTTCTCCCGCAGAGCCTTGGAGAGATTGCTCATCGCGTCAAAATCCTCCGCCAGCTTCTCATGCATCCACTGATAAATCTGTTTGGCTCGAAAGGCCTTCTCTCCTATCTGTTCCATCTGCTGCTGCAGCTCCCCAAGGCTTAGGGATTTGATGTCTGTTTTTGTGCTTTCTTTTTCCATCTTATCTTCTCTTTCCTTCTCTTTTTCCGGCTAGCCTACCATTCCTTGCTTAGCCTCTTGGCTGTTTGGTAAGCCTTCCTCCTGCTTTTTCTTTCGCAAAACCGACAGGAAAAAGCCATCGCAGGGATGTATCCCCGGTTTTAGCTGTATCCATCCCTCCCTCAAAGAAAGGTCCTCTCCTCTCGCAAGTCTTTGCTCAAAATAGCTTCCTCCTCGTTTTGAAAGGTCCACTCCCTCAAAGGGAAAGTGGCTCAAAAACCAAGCAAGATTGCCCTCGTTTTCTTCATAATTTATGGTACAGGTGCTGTAAATGAGCAATCCGCCCTCTTTCACATAGTTCTGCACCACAGAAAGCAACTCTCTTTGCAGAGTTGCCAACTCCTCCAACTTAGATAAGCTTGTATGATATTTGATGTCCGGCTTTCTTCCTATGATACCAAGTCCGGAACA
This sequence comes from bacterium, assembly GCA_030524485.1. GTDB lineage: Bacteria > Bacillota > Clostridia > Lachnospirales > Lachnospiraceae > CAJMNU01. Next base: position 10,995 of record JAUNGR010000026.1, read on the forward strand.
AGGAAGGTCTGCCAGCACAATATCTGCCTTTTCTATCATGGAAGCATCCAACTCCCTTGCGTCCCAAACCCTAACCTTTACATTTTGGCAGCCCATACGCTCGGCATTCTCCAAAATCAAGGCCGTCTTTTTCTCACTCACATCCCTTGCCTCCACAAAGCCGCCATCCCGCAAAAGTTCTGCCATATGCAGAGCCTTTCCTCCCGGAGCCGCACAGACATCCAGAACAAAATCGTCCTTCTTGGGTGCGGCAAAGAGAGAAACCAAGGCTGAACTGGCATCTTGCACCGCAAGGCGACCCTCATAAAAGGCCTTCGTCTGCTCCAACGAATCCACATGGGAGAGCTGATAGACTTCCCCCGTCAGTGGCGAAGGCTCGCATTCTATGCCCTGTGCCATGAGACTGGCTAAAATCTCCTCCTTGCTGCTTTCCGCCGTCAAGAACCGCACCGAAAGGGGGCTTTCCTTCAAAAGAGCCGCTAACATCGTCTCCGTCTCCTCGCATCCAAACTGTCTCTCCCACAAATCCACAATCCACTGCGGCATGGAATACTGCAGGGACAGATTGTCTGCAAAGGAAAAGCTTTCCTTCTGTCTGGAGACGGTACGCAGCACGCCATTCACAAAGCCCTTAAGCCCCGCAAAGCCTCTCTTTCCTGCTAACTTTACCGCCTCGTTGCACACAGCGGAGTCTGGCACCCGATCCATATATAAAATCTGGTACACGGACATACGAAGCAGGGTACGAATCAGAGGCTTCATCTTTTTCACCGGAGTCTTGGAGCAGCTTCCCAAAACGGCATCCATCTGCAGCAAATATTCCAAAGTTCCCTCCGATACCTTCGTAATGAAGGCTCTCTCAGACTTATCCAGATATTGGTACTTTCGCAAAGCTGCCGAGAGTACTTGATGAATCAAGCCCTCTTTCTCCAGCACCTCCGTCAGCACCTCCAACACAATCTCTCTCTCATTCGCCGTCTTAGTCATCTCTTCGGTTTCCTCCAAACAGAAGCACCAGACGCAGCAGCTGCAGCACTGCCGAAGCGGCACCTGCCACGTAGGTCATAGCGGCCGCTCCCAGTACCTTCTTTGTGATTTTTACCTCGTCTTCCGCCAGAATACCCGTGGAATCCAACAATCTCACCGCTCTTGCGGAGGCATCAAACTCCACCGGAAGTGTCACCAGCTGAAACAAAACCGCAAGAGAAAAGCAAAGAATGCCAATCTGCACCAAAGGAGAGCCAAGCCCTCCGATAATCACTCCAAATAAAATCAGGGGCCAAGAAATCTGCTGCCCAATGTTAGCTGCTGGCACAATCGCTGCACGCAAGCGCAGCGGCACATACTCCTTGTGGTCCTGAATCGCATGTCCGCACTCATGTGCTGCCACTCCTATGGCTGCCACAGAAGTCTGATTATAGACCGACTGGGACAGATTTACCGTCTTTGTCCTTGGGTCATAGTGGTCCGTCAATTTTCCAGAGACTGCCTGTACCGTCACATCGTAAATGCCCTGCGACTGCAAAAGCCTGATTGCCACCTCTGCACCAGTCATACCTGTCTTAGAGCGCACATGGCTGTACTTATTAAAAGTGCCATTGACCTTTGCAGAAGCGGCGAGGGTAATCACAACGCCTATCAGCACCAAAACAATCGTGGGATCAAACATCATCCCATAGTATCCATATCCATACATGTTTCATCAACATCCTTTCCCAAGCAAAGTACCTGTTTTTAGGGCAAAGCCCCTCAAAAAAGCGGCGGCATCCATGCGTTTCTTTCCCTGCAGCTGAAGGTCACGAATGATGAGACTGCCCCTTCCGGTCTGCACCCAAATGGCTGCCTTTTCCACCAAAAAAACGCTTCCTGCCTTCTCGCCGGACTCTCTCTCGCTGACCTCCGCCTCCCAAATCTTTAAAACCTGTCCATCCAAGTGGGTATAGGCACTCGGCCATGGATTCAGGCCTCTCACCAACCTCTCAATCGTAACGGCATCCTGCGTCCAATCGATGTCTCCCAAAGATTTCTCCAACATCTTAGCGTAGCAGCTCTCTCCCTCCTGTTTGGTCGGAGTCAAACTTCCCTCTTCCAATTTTTTCAGGGTGGAACAAATCAGCTCTCCCCCCAGCTTTGCCAGCTTATCGTGCAAACTTCCCGCTGTCTCCTTCTCCTCAATCACAAGCTCCGCCTTCTCCAGCATATCGCCGGTGTCCAAACCGGCATCCATCTGCATCGTGGTGATACCGGTCTTTTTCTCTCCATTTAAAAGCACCCAGTTGATGGGAGCTGCTCCCCGATACTTGGGAAGCAGGGAAGCATGAACATTAATGCAACCATACTTTGGAATATCCAACAATTCCTGAGACAAAATCTGTCCAAAGGCCGCCACCACAATCGCATCCAACTCCATCTCGCGTAAAAGCTGCAAAAAGCTCTCCTCCCGCACTCTCTTCGGCTGGTATACGGGAATCTGGTAAAAAAGAGCCCTCTCCTTCACTGGAGTCATCAGCACATTTTTTCCCCGCCCCTTGGGCTTATCTGGCTGCGTCACCACCGCTGCTATCTCATGTCCTGCGGCCACCAGTGCGTCCAATGTTGCCACAGCAAAATCCGGTGTGCCCATAAATACAAGTCTCATGCAAACTCCTCCTTCTCTCCTCTGTCCCTTTTGCTTCTTTTCTTCTTATTCTGCTTCCAGATCCTCTGTGACATCCTCCAGCTCGCCTTCCACCAAATCCACATAAAGTTTGCCATCCAGATGGTCGCACTCGTGGCAGATGGCCCTCGCTAACAGCTCCGTTCCCTCCAAGATATACTCCTGTAAATTTTCATCTAAAGCTTTCACCTTCACATAATTGGGACGGGTGACAATCCCCCTTTTTCCGGGAACGCTCAGGCAGCCCTCATATCCACTCTGGCTGTCCTTGGTCTCCAAAATCTGAGGATTAATGAGCACATATTGGTTGCCATCGTCCACATCAATCACCACGATTCTCTTTAGGATGCCCACCTGTGGTGCTGCCAATCCGCAGCCATTGGTGGCATACATAGTCTCAAACATATCCTCAATCAATTCCTGCGTGCGGGCATTCATCTCCTTCACCGGCTTACAGGTCTTTTTTAAAATGTCATCTCCGATTTCTCTTACATTGCGTATTGCCATGGTTCATTCTCCTTCTGCTCTTTTTCGTTTTGCTATTCTACTATCCTTTTTGCTTTCTTCCTAGCATCAGTGAACAAGGGGACATACGGTCAGGACAGGGTGAATTTTGCGTCCTGCTGTGTTGCTTTTCGCTCTGCGTACATCCAGTACGCATCGTTCAAGTGCCTTGCAGGGCACAAAATTTATCCCTGCCTGACTCTGTGACCTCAAGCGGAGAGAATATAGCCATATTCTCCCGCTTTGAGGCGTATGTTCCCCTGTCCACTGATGCTATCATCCTTGAAAGTCAAACTGGAATTGCACGCCTGCTGTCAGATATGCGGCTGCCGCCGCCTCCAGTTCTTCCTTTATTTGTAACAGTATAGCATAGTTTTCGTGTTTCAAATATAAAATTTTCCTGTATATATCATTAATTTTATAGATAGAAGCCTCCGTAGGTCCCACGATTTGAAGCCCTCTCTCTCCCCGCCCCCACATCCACTGCTCCACAAAGTCTGAGCAGCTTGTCAGCAGCTCCTCCTTCTCGCAGGTCATCAAAAGGGTCAGCAAGGTACAAGAAGGCGGGTAATGCAGTAGCCGACGGTAACTCATCTCCCTCTCGTAAAAGCCCTCGTAATCCTGTTTCGCCGCCGCCTGAATGCTGTAGTGCTCCGGCTGATAGCTTTGAATCACCACATCCCCTGCCACATCGGCTCTTCCTGCTCTTCCTGCGGCCTGCGTAAGAAGGGCAAAGGTGGTCTCCGCACTGCGATAATCCGGAGCATACAGGGAGATGTCCGCCGCTAAAATGCCCATCAACGTCACCCTCGGGAAATCATGTCCCTTCACAATCATCTGCGTTCCGATGAGAATGTCCGCCTCCCCCCGATGAAAGGCCGCCAAAATATCCTCATGGCCATGCTTGCCTGTCGTGGTATCCAAGTCCATACGCAAAACTCTTGCCTGAGGAAACCATTTCCTCGTGGTTTCCTCTATCTTCTGCGTCCCGCTGCCAAAACCAGCAAGGTAGGGGGATGCACAGTGGGGGCAAATCTTTGGTAAGGGCATCTGAAAGCCGCAATAGTGGCAATGCAGCGTCTGATTCCTATGATAGGTCAAGGAGACATCGCAGTGGGGGCATTTGATGGCTTCCCCGCAGGAGCGGCAGGAAATAAAATTGGAATAGCCCCGCCGATTCATAAACAGAATGATCTGTTCTCCCTTTTGCAGCTTCTCCTCCATCAATTGGTAGAGCGTTCGGCTAAACACCGATTTATTTCCCTCCTGCAGCTCTTTTCGCAAATCCACCACCTGCACCCTCGCCAGTTTGCTCTCCGGCCTCGCCCTCTCGGTCAGACGATACAAGTGGTACTGTCCCTGCAGGGCCCTCGTATAAGCGGTGAGCGAGGGGGTTGCGGAGCCTAAGAGAAGAGCAGCATGGTTGAGAAGAGCCCACTGCACTGCCGTCTCCCTCGCATGGTAGCGGGGAGCGGTTTCGCTCTTATAGGCTGCCTCATGTTCCTCATCCATGACAATCAACCCCAAATTGGGGAAGGGGGTAAACAGGGCGGACCTCGGTCCTATCATAATCTGAATCTCCCCTTTTTTGGCTCTCTCCATCTGGTCGTAGCGTTCTCCTGCCGAGAGTCTGGAATTTAGAATCGAGATGGTGTTTCCAAATCTTTGGTAAAAACGCAGCATATTCTGGTAGGTCAGTGCAATCTCTGGTATCAGCACTATCACCTGCTTTCCCTCCCGCAGCACCCTCTCCATGCATTCCATATACACTTCGGTCTTTCCACTGCCCGTGATCCCATAAAGCAGAGAGGGCCGCAAATCCCCCCTCTGCCACCGCTGCGTGAAATCTTCCACGATGGCCGCCTGTGCCGCATTGAGTTCGCAGCTTTTTCCTAAGACTTCAGGCCGCACCGTGAGCGGATTGCGGTACTTTGTCTGCGTTATCACCTCTATCTTTCCTGCTGCAAGCAAGGGCTTTAGGACAGAGGGCGTAAGCTTTTGCTCCTTTTGCAAGCGGTCATAGGAAAGTTCCGAATGCTCCAAAAAGGCGGCAAGCAGCTTTTCTCTCGCTGTGTAATGCCTGCGTCTTGCCTCCTCCAAAAGCTTAGTCAGCTCCTCTTTGCTTCCCAAGAAGCGGACATTCTTTTTCTCCTGTTGCTTCACCTGCCGCTTCACCGGAATCACCGTTTTTAAGGTCTGGTTCATGGTCGCTCCGTAGCGTTCCTTCATCCACCAAGCCAGCGCAATGAGCCGGGATTCGACAGAAACCGCTCCTGCCACAACCCCGGCAATGTTTTTCATTTTCTCTATGGGATAATCCGCTTGGCTGCGAATTCCGACCACATATCCTGTCATACGTCGATTTCCCTTTCCAAACGGAATCCAGACCTGCCTTCCCACCGTGACACTCTCTAGCAGCTCCGGCGGGATGCGGTACTGAAAAATTTTATCCAACTTCTCATGGGAGATATCTACAATGATATCTGCAAATTGCATTGTCATGCCTCTTCCTTTTCTTTTCGGAGCTGTGCACAGACCTCAAAGAGTTTCATGCTATTGGAGCCCTTAAATAACACACAGTCTCCCTCATGCAGCAGCCCTCTCAAAAAGCCCAGAAGGCTCTCATTGTCGGAAAAGGAAACCACCTGAATCATCTTCTCGGCATCCAGCACAGCCTTTGCTATCTGTCTGGCCAGTTCCCCGCAGGTAATCACAAAATCCAAGTTCTTCTGTGCGGCAAACTTACCAACGTCATAATGGAACTCCTCTGCCTGCTCGCCCAATTCCTTCATGTCCGCTAACACAGCAATCCGTCTTTTGCCCTTCCTATTTGCCAACACCTCAATTGCCGCCTTCATCGAAACCGGACTTGCATTGTAGGAATCGTCCAGAATGGTCAGACCTCCTATCTGATACAGCTGCTGCCGATTGGCAAAGCCTCTAAACTGCCCCAAAGCCAGTGCCGCCTGCTCCAAATTCACGCCACACTCGCCGGCCACTGCCAGTGCTGCCAGTGCATTGGACACATTGTGCTCGCCCAGCACCCCAAGCTTCACCTCAATCTCTCTTTCCCCGTAGGAAAGCGTGAACACGGGATAGCCATCCTCCAGATGGATGTTGACTGCCCGATATCTCGCCCCAGACATTTTTCCGTAGGAAACGACCTCAACATCCTGGCGAGCCTTGGTATTCCCCAGCATCGGATCGTCCACATTCAAGATTAGCTTTCCCCCTTTTTGCAGGCCATCCTGAATGCTCAATTTTTCTTTATAAATATTCATTATGCTGCCAAGCTGCTCGATGTGAGTCACACCGATGTTGGTGATGACTGCCATATCCGGCTCTGCCATTTTTGCAATCACAGAGAGTTCTCCCGGCTCGCTCATCCCCAGCTCAATCACGGCAATCTCGTCCCTAGAACAGAGTTCCGAAAGCGTGATGGGCACTCCCACCTGACTGTTATGATTTCCAGGAGTCTTATATACCACATATTTGGCCGACAAGGCCGCCGCAATCATCTCCCTCGTGGTGGTTTTTCCCACACTTCCGGTGACTCCAACCACTGGAAGGGTGGGAAGACTCTGCCGACAAAAGGCTCCCAACCGCTGCAAGGCCTGCTTGGTGTCCTCCACCCGTATCCACGGTACAGAAGCATCCTCTGCCTCCTCATGCTCGCTGGTAAACACCGCTGCCGCTCCCAACTCTATCGCCTGCTTTAAAAAGCGATGGGCATCTACCTTCTCCCCAATCAGGGGAACAAACAGACTGTTAGGAAGAATCTTTCTAGAATCTATGCTAATGTGCTCCACCGGCAGCGAAGCATCCCCACAGAGGAGTCTACCTCCCACTGCCTGTGCAATCCGTCCCACTGTCATATTTTCCATATCACTGCCCCTCTTTCCCTTGTTCTCTTTCTTTCTCCACCGCTTCCACAGCCTCCAAAATCACACGACTGTCCAAGAAAGGATGGCGTACACCGCAAATCTCTTGATAGTCTTCATGTCCCTTTCCGATTACCGCAATGATATCTCCCTGACGAGCCTGTCGAATGGCAGCAAAAATCGCCTCTCTTCTATCCAAAATCACCTGATACCTGCCCTTGCTTTTGTGCAGCCCTACCTCGATATCCGCCACAATGTCCTCCACCTTCTCAAAGCGGGAATTGTCCGCTGTGACAATGCAAAGGTCCGCCAAAGCACCACCAATCTCTCCCATTGAGTATCTGCGCTCCTTGGCACGGTTTCCACCACAGCCAAACACGCAGACCAACCGCTTTGGCTGATACTGACGCAGCGTTTTTAGAAGGCTTTCCATACTCACAGCATTGTGTGCATAGTCCACCAAGACCGAGTATGTATCGCAGGAGTACACAATTTCCATCCTGCCGTTCACACGCACCGCCTCCATGCCTTCTCGGATGCCCGCTTCCGGCAAATTGAGGAATTCGCAAAGCGAAAGAGCCGCCAAGGCATTGTAAGCGTTGAAACGCCCCGGAATCCCCACCTTCAGAGAGGCAAATTCCTGCCGTCCTCTCACCTGCAAAGAAAGCCCCACAAAGTCTTCCTCCCTCAAATAGACCGGCTCCTCCGCCCAGACCTCTGCAGGCTGTTCCAAGCCAAAGGTATGGCTTTCGCAGGCAGCTCCTTGCATGATTTCCCTGCTGTGTGCATCGTCCGCATTGAAAAATCCAATGTCGCAGTGCTGAAACAACTCGGCCTTACAGCTCAAATATTCTGCAAAGTCAGCATGTTCGTTCGGCCCTATGTGGTCCGGCGAGATGTTGGTGAAGATGGCATAGTCAAAATGGATGCCGTCCACACGGTGCATCTTTACGCCTTGAGAAGACACCTCCATCACCACATACGTACAGCCTGCCTCTGCCATTTTTGCAAAATACTGCTGCAACTCATAGGATTCCGGCGTTGTATTCTTGGTCGGATGATGCTCGCTTCCGATGCGGACTCCATTTGTGCCTATCATGCCAACCTTCTTCCCACAGTGTTCCAAAACCGAACAAATCATGTGTGTGGTGGTCGTTTTTCCCTTGGTTCCCGTCACGGCAATGGCCGTCATCCTTTTTAGGGGATGCCCAAATCTCGCCGCCGCAAGCAGAGCCAAGGCTCTGCGGCCATTTTCCACCTCAAGCACAGTCACATCCTGCGGCAGAGGAAAGGAGGGGATGAAGCCTCTCTCCACCACCAACGCCCGACAGCCCGCCTTCAGCACATCGGGAATAAATTCATGGGAGTCTCTCACACTTCCCTTCATACAAACAAACACAGTGTTCGGTGCAGCCTTTCTGGAATCGTAGATGACATCCTGTACCGAGATTTCCACACTTCCCTGCAACAACGTGCAGGACAAGCCCTCCAGCCAGTCTTTTAACATGCAACATTTCCTCCTACAAGCTTAAAATAATATTGGATTCAAAGGGTCTTTTGCCCCTGTGATACCGCTAAGACGATTGTTAGAACAAACCGGTGATGACTCCCTCCTCGTTGACATCAATCATCTCCGCTGCCGGTTTCTTGGGAAGACCCGGCATGGTCATTACAGCTCCTGTCAAAACCACCACGAAACCAGCACCCGCACTGACATAGGCATCTCTCACATGAATGGAAAAGCCTGTTGGTCTGCCCAACTTTGTCTGGTCATCCGAGAGGGAATATTGGTTCTTTGCCATACAGACAGGGAAGCTTCCAAAGCCCATCTCCTCTATTTTTGCCAGAGCCTTGCTTGCCGCCGGAGCGTAGGTAACGCCATCCGCCCCATAAATCTCTCTTGCAACCTTTTGGATTTTGTCCTTCAAGCTCAACGCATCCTCATACAGAGGTCTAAAGTGGCTTTCCTTGGTCTCTAAAGTCTTTACCACCTTCTCAGCCAGAGCCAATCCGCCCTCGCCACCCTTTGCCCAGACCTCAGAGAGAGCAAATTCGCAGCCTCTTTCCTCGCAGAAGCTCTTAATCCATTCATATTCGGCCTCCGTGTCTGTCGTGAAGGAATTCAGGGTGACTACCACCGGCACCTGATACTTTTGCAGGTTTTCGATGTGTTTCTCCAAATTGGCACAGCCCTTCTTTAAGGCTTCCAGATTCTCTGTTCCAAGGTCATTCTTCGGCACACCTCCATTGTACTTTAAGGCACGCACAGTAGCAACCAAAACCACAGCATCTGGTTTTAAGCCTGCCTTTCTGCACTTGATGTCAAAGAACTTCTCTGCTCCGAGATCCGCTCCAAATCCCGCCTCGGTCACCACAATGTCTGCTAACTTTAGAGCCGTCTTGGTCGCTCTCACGCTATTACAGCCATGAGCGATGTTGGCAAAGGGTCCTCCATGCACCAAAGCTCCCGTGTGCTCTAGCGTCTGAATCAAATTGGGCTTTAATGCGTCCTTCAACAGAGCAGCCATCGCTCCCACGGCCTTCAAATCTTTGGCAGTCACCGACTCTCCGGCAAAATTGTAGGCTACGATGATACGTCCCAGTCTTTCTTTCAAGTCCTCCATATCATTTGCCAGACAGAGAATGGCCATAATCTCAGAAGCCACGGTGATAACAAAGTGGTCCTCTCTCACCACACCGTCCGCTTTTGCACCCAATCCCACCACAACATTGCGCAGCACACGGTCATTCATGTCCACACAACGTTTCCAGAGAATCTGGCGAGTGTCAATTCCCAGTGCATTGCCCTGCTGGATGTGATTGTCCAAGAGAGCAGCCAACAGGTTGTTCGCAGAAGTGATGGCATGAAAATCTCCCGTAAAGTGCAGATTTAAGTCCTCCATCGGCACCACCTGTGCATAACCGCCGCCTGCAGCTCCTCCCTTGATGCCAAAGCAGGGTCCTAAAGAAGGCTCTCTCAGAGCAATCAACGCCTTCTTTCCCATCTTTGCCAGAGCCTGTCCCAGTCCCACCGAGGTTGTGGTCTTGCCCTCTCCTGCTGGTGTCGGGTTAATGGCCGTCACCAGCACCAACTTTCCATCCTCTCTGTCCTTGACCTGCTTCCAAAGCTCATCGGTCAGCTTTGCTTTATACTTCCCATAGAAGTCCAAATCGTCCTCTCCTATGCCATACTGAGCCGCTACCTCCTTAATCGGCAGCATCTTAGCCTCCTGTGCAATCTGAATATCCGTCTTCATAGCTCAAATTCCTCCTTTTGTTCTCTCTCGCTTTGGTCTGGTTTTTGGCCTTCGTTCTGGCAGCTTCCTAGAACAACTCCTCAAACTCATCCAAACTCATCAGTATCTTTCTTGGCTTCGTACCCTCGTCCTCCCCGACCACTCCGGCCTCCGCCAGCTGGTCCATGATGCGGGCGGCTCGGTTAAAGCCGATTTTAAAGACTCTCTGCAGCATTCCTATCGAGGCCTTGTCCTTCTCAATCACAAACTTTCCCGCCTGTACAAAGTAAGCATCCCTCTCGTTTGCCCCATCTGCTGCGGAAGCATCCATGCCCCCGCCTGCCATCTTCGCTTCAATCTCTCTGCTATAATCGGCCGTCATCCCCTGCTCATGGAGGAAGTCCACCACCGCCGTGACTTCATTGTCCGAGACAAAGGCCCCCTGCACACGAATCGGCTTAGGAATGCCCGAAGGATAAAAGAGCATATCTCCCTTTCCTAACAGCTTCTCCGCCCCGTTCATATCGATGATGGTTCGGGAATCCACGCCAGAAGATACGGCAAAGGCAATGCGAGAAGGCACATTTGCCTTAATCAGACCCGTAATGACGTTGACCGAAGGTCTCTGCGTGGCAATCACCAGATGAATGCCCGCCGCTCTCGCAAGCTGTGCCAGACGACAGATGGCATCCTCCACCTCTCCCGGAGCCACCATCATCAAGTCCGCAAGCTCGTCCACGATGATGACAATCTGCGGCAATTTTTGAGGTTTGGTATCGTCCTCAATGTCTGCAATGCTCTCGATTTTTGCATTATAGCCCTTCAAGTCACGGACGTTGTAATCCGCAAATTTCTTGTAACGATCCGTCATCTCCGCCACAGCCCAGTTGAGAGCTGCACTGGCCTTCTTCGGGTCCGTGACCACCGGAATCAAAAGATGCGGAATGCCATTGTAGACACTTAATTCCACCACCTTCGGGTCTATCATAATCAAGCGAACGTCCTTGGGAGCTGCCTTGTAAAGAATGCTCATAATCAGTGTGTTGATGCAGACGGACTTTCCAGAACCAGTCGCCCCCGCAATCAAAAGGTGAGGCATCTTAGCAATATCCGTTACCACCGTCTTTCCCCCAATGTCCTTTCCGACCGCAAAAGCGAGGCGGGAAGGATGTCTTCTAAACTCCTCAGAGCTTAAAATGTCCCGCAGGCGAACGATGCTATTCTCCTTGTTTGGCACCTCAATGCCCACCGCGGATTTTCCGGGAATCGGTGCCTCAATGCGGATGTCCGCTGCCGCCAGACTCAGCTTGATATCATCCTGTAAGGAGACAATCTTGCTGACCTTCACCCCCTGCTCCGGATGTAGCTCATAGCGAGTCACTGCCGGTCCACAGCTGATGTCCGTCACCGTGACTCCCACCCCAAAATTTTGCAGGGTCTGCTGGAGTTTGATGGCTGTCTCCTTGTACTCCTCCTCCGAGACGGCACTGCTCTGAAAGCTACCTGCTGTCAACAGGCTATCCGCTGGAAAGACATAATCCTTTTGCGGCTGAGCCTCCCTTTTCTCAATCTGCTGTCTAAGAGGCACAGAAGGCGGTTTGGCATATTCAAACTCATCCTTCCGTGGAAGGAATTCCTTCTTGCTCTCGAACTTTTTATCAAGCGGTCCCGGCTCCAAATCGTACTCTATGCGTTTGCCACTTGCCGTCACCACTACCCTGCGGTCCGTCGGTTCCAAAACAGCCCCCTTGGATTGCAAGGCAGTT
>JAUNGR010000026.1:23047-25193 GCA_030524485.1 bacterium
CTGTTTTTTCTGTTTTTTCTGTTTCTTCCTTTATCTGTCGGCTTTCTCCCCCTTGCGGCCACGAGGCTGCCTTCTCTTCTTCCTCTTCTCCTTCTGGTTCGGGCTGCGGCTCATAGTGGCTTGGCTGCGTGGGAGCAAAGGAGACCTGCCCCTTTTGCATCGGAACGGAAAAAGACGGCAACTCCTCCTCTCTCTGCTCCGAAACGATTCTCTTGGGAGCTGGGGGCTTTGGCTCCTCCCAATCTTTCTTCTCCTCCTTGGGGAGTCCTGCCCTCGCTTTCTCCTCCTCCTGCATCCGCAGCAACTTCTCCACGTCCACGTCCGCTAGCTCCTGCACGGCTTGCTGTGGTTTGGGAAGATTGATACGCCCGACAAACACATCGGCTCTGCGAATTTCCTTCTCCCTCCGCAGTCTGGCCGCTCTCGCCTGCCGCTCCGCTGCATCAAAGTCGATTTTTTCGCTGTCCTCTTTCTTCTCTTCCCTCTTTGGCTCCTGTCCCTCTTCTTTGCCCATCTCTTTGGTCGGCTCCGCCCCCTCGGTTGGAAGCCTTGGCTCATCCATAGGCTTACTTGCTTCATCCGTTGGGAGTTCCCTGCCCTTTTGCTTTGCTTGGCTCGGTCGGGAGGCATCGGGCTGCTCAAACTTTGGCAGCTCCCAAAGCTTTGTGGATTTTAAATCCACGCCGTACACCGGCATCTGCTCCTCCCTCTGCCTTCTCTTCTCTTCCTTTCTCTCCTCCCGCTGCACACTGTACTCCTCCACTCGGCGGCTGACATCGTCTCTGGCATAGGAATAGACCCAAAAACTGCCATTCTTCAGGAAGCGGATAAAGGAACGCTCCGTCACGAACACAAGCCCAATGACAAGCAGCACCAACAGGAGCAAATAGGCTCCCAAACTGCCAAGCAGGGCAGAAAAGGCCACTGCCAGAAGACCTCCCAGAAGACCGCCTCCCTTGCCGCTGCCTCCGGACAGCAGATAATATTCTAAAATGCCCTGACCTTCCACTCTCCCTCCTCCAAACAGCATCTGAAAAAGACCACAGAGAGAAAAAAAGCAGAGCGTACAGCCTATGATTTTTAGAATGGCACGAAAATCCCCCCGATTGGAGAGATAAAAACAAATCCCTAAAAACAGAAGGATGGGAAACAAAAAGCCCATTCCTCCGAACAAGCCCAGCTGCAGTTGACGAAAGAAGTTGCCTACCACTCCACAAATTTTGAAATTGCTGCAAAACAAAAACACTGCGACGGCAAAGGTACAAATCATAATTACTTCTGCTCGAAAAAATGACGTATCTGTCTGTGTCTCAGTGTCTTTTCCTTTATTGTTCTTTGAGGACTTTCCTCTGGAAGAAGTCTTTTTCGTGTTGGCAGGCGCAGAAGCCACCGCTCTGCTGCTGCCCTTCTTTTTTGGTTCTGCCACGCACTTCAACCTCCTTGAATTTCAATCACTCCTTTCAGTATAGCATCTTTTCTCTCAAATGTCACCCCTCAAAAATCCCCCTCCTCCTCTGCCCAATGAGCGTGTGCAGACAGCCCAACGCCTCTTTGATGCCTCCCACTTGATCCACTATCCCAGCCTTCACCGCTTCCTCCCCCACCAGAACCGTTCCCAAATCCTTGGTCAGCATTTTTGTATTCAACATCAGTTCCTTAGCACTCTCATAGCCAATGGCAGCGTGATCCGCAATGAAGCTTAGGATGCGATCCTGTATCATCTCAAAGTACTCATAGGTCTGAGCCGCTCCTATGATCGTTCCGCTCATGCGCACTGGGTGCAGCATCATGGTTCCGGTTGGCACAATATAGGACACATCCGCCGCTACCGCCAAAGGAACGCCTATGGAATGACTGTCCCCTATGACCAGAGAAACCTTGGGTTTGCTCAAAGAGGCTATCATCTCCGCTAAAGCCAAGCCACAACTCACATCCCCGCCTATGGTATTGACCAAAATCAACAGCCCCTGAATCCCCTCATTCTGCTCCAACTCTGCCAGTTGGGGCAGCAACTGCTCATACTTCGTGGTTTTGGAGTTTCCAGACAGACTCTGGTGTCCCTCCACCTCCCCTATGATGGATAAGAGATAAATTTCTTCTTTTTCCTCTTTTTCAATTTTTGTTCTGGTTTCAACTGTGATTTTTC
>JAUNGR010000175.1 GCA_030524485.1 bacterium
CCCTCAAAATCAATGTGGCTGTTCAAGTCCTCCTGCCATGCACTGACCACAGCAGGTTTGAAAGTAAGAATCAGAATCCTTTTGAATCCCATCCGCTTAGCAAGCTGATAGGATGCAAAGGTTTTTCCAAATCGCATTTTACAATTCCACAAAAATTTCGGATAACGTGTTGAATCCTCTGTATAAGCACTTTTAAAATAAGATGCGGTTTTGTCTACAGCTTCCTTCTGTTCTGGACGCATGGAGAAGTTGTTAATTCGATTCTCCACATTGGCAGTATGGTTTTTGACTGCCAGCACCGCCGCTCTGACATCATCTACCGTACAACGGAACCATTCACCACCCATCCCAGTAATCTGCTTACGCTTTAAGGCACGGTGAACATCGTGGTCGGTAAACGATGAACCGTCTGGGTACATGGCACTCTCTCGATAAACAATGCGATAGGGAACACTGCCATCTGGTCGTTTGGTGGGATACTGCTGGGCAACACGCTTGTCCACATCAATGGTGGTGTAACCTACCTTAAGAAGTCCTTTATATTGTGGATTAGTATCCTCATAGGCGTAAATCATAGGGTGAGCATTGGGGCGTTGAGGGAAGAAATTAGTTGCCATTTTCATCACCACCTATCGTTGCTATGCGAGAGTCAATGTAATCCCATTCTTCCTTTGAAATATCCCACATTTTACAAAGCATTTTATCTGTATATTTCCCCTGATAATTTCCTAAGTCTGGAATAAAACAGAAGTTTTTCTTCGTTACATCTTGGGACACCACTGTTTGTAATAATAAGAAACGAACAATTTTAGTAAAGATGTAGGATTTATAAGCTAACACTTCTTCTTCCGTGTCAAAAGCCCCTGCAACAATCCATGACTCCGTACAACACTCACTAGGTTTTGCAATTCGTGTGTTTCCGTCATAGTAGAAACCCACTGGTTTTGAAAAATCAGTCTGTCCTGCTATGGGTGCTTTTGGAACTAAAAACTTCCATTTAGGAAGATATCCTTTAGAATTATCAACATCTCTTGAATTCGCAAATTTTAATCCCACCTTTTGGATAAACCAACAAGGTACACCCGATGTGCATGGGGTATAGTTGGTGGGAAGTCCAAATGGTTTTCTGGAAGATACTCTATCGCTCAATGTCCTTTTTTCAGCATTATTTTCCTGTACCTTTCGCACAATTTCTACTGCCAAATTTTGACGAATAAAAATCTCATATTCATCAAGATACCTGTTTACACAAGAAGGTGTATTCTGATTGAAATTCACAACCTCGCATATCCCTTCATTATCCCTATCCCACAAAAAATAAGAGGCACCGCCTGCTAAATCAACCCCTGGAAAAACATCTTTGAAATTTTCGTAATCAACCAATTTTCTGATATGCCTATCAGCAAGCATAGTTTTTCGGAAATCATCAAGCCCTTTTCCGCCAGAGAACCATCTGGACGGAATAATCATCGTCATATAGCGTGGTCTTAATTTCTTCGCCTGTTCCACAAATAGCTGATATATTGGTTTTGCACTCTTTCCATTTCCACCATCAGATAGCTGATACGGCGGATTGGATATAATTACATCAAATTTCATCTTGAATATCTCCTCTGGTTTAATCGTATGTATCCACTCATAAGCATGGGTTTCCAGTTCGTCCCCTCGCTCGTATTCGCTCTTGGATGCACCACAGAACACGCATTTCCCGTTCTGCCAGCTATGCAGTATCCGCTTGTATCGGATATTGCCGCTAGTGTCCTCAAAAAGTGTTATAGAATACTTACTGTTGGGATACTTGGAACAATACACACTTCTCCGAGATAGAAGACTAGTCAATTCAGTGATTGCGATACCATACAGCTGCTTGTGAAAAATGTGGTCGATGCGTTCCTGTAAATCCAGAATTTCCTCTTGCAAGCCTTCAATTAGACGTTTAGCAATTTCACGCAGGAATACCCCAGACTTACAGGCTGGATCAAGAAATGTTACACTGCTGTCATGCCACAGTTCTTCTGGCAGCATATCCAGCATCTGGTTTGCCACCTCTGGCGGTGTGAATACCTCATCGTTGGACAGATTTGCCAAACAGGTGAGGACATCTGGGTTATACATATTGTTATAAAAATCACTCATAATCCTGCACCTTCCTATAATCAGTCAAAGGATATTCCTTAATAGGCAACGGGATAAATGCTTGGACTTCTTCGTCATACTCCCAGCCGAACATGAAAATACTCATCTGCTCCTCATGTCCCTCTAGAAGTTCATTAAGTGCAAAATCACGGCGTTTCATCTGATTGCCAGTAACAAGACTCCACTCTGCAAAAACAATCGGGGAACCATCTGCCTGAAGCATGGTGAGTGCATCTCCGCACAGAATGTTTTTATGGAGAATAAAGCGTACCGCTTCTCGGCACTGTTCGTTTGCCTGTGTTTTAGCATTATTTGTATATTCCTTATTCCAAATTTCAAACAGCCTCTGACGGCATTCCTTCGCATTGTCCTCCAAAATATCAATTCCATAAAGACTAGTCATTGCCAATACTGAGTACCGCTCATAATCAAACGGACTTTTTTCATAACGACTTTTTACCACGGCCAGTTTTCGTCTGAGAACTTCCGCAAGAAAATTCCCATTTCCACAAGCTGGCTCCAAAAATCGGCTTTCTATTCGTTCTGTTTCTTGTTTTACAAGATCGCACATGGCTTTCACTTCACGCTCGGCAGTGAATACCTCGCCATGATCTGCCACACGTTGCCTTGATTTCACCTGTTGTTTTTCCATTTTCTTTCCTTCATATGTCCACACACTTACAGAAAGATAGCCGTCTGCAAGATTGTGTACCTTTTCGCAAGTGAATTTCTATGTGTTTCTGAAGGAACAAAAGCACTTT
>JAUNGR010000027.1 GCA_030524485.1 bacterium
GTACCAGAGGAAGCCGATAAGACAGTTTTGAGTGCAAAGATTGCTGAGGCAGAGAATAAGTCTGAGGATGCTTATACAGTTGAAAGCTGGAGCGTATTTGCAAAGGCTCTGGCAGAGGCGAAGGCTGTAGCAGAAAATAGCAAGGCAGAACAGGAAACAGTGGATGCCGCTGTGAAGGCTCTGACAGAGGCAATGGATGCTCTGAAGGAGAAAGAGGTAGAGCCAGAAGTACCAGAGGAAGCCGATAAGACAGTTTTGAGTGCAAAGATTGCTGAGGCAGAGAGCAAGTCTGAGGAAGCTTATACAGTTGAAAGCTGGACAGTGTTTGCGAAGGCTCTGGCAGAGGCAAAGGCAGTGCTTGCAGATGAGGAAGCAGTTCAGGTAGATGTTAATGCCGCTGTGAAGACTCTGATTAGTGCAATGGATGCTCTGAAGGAGAAAGAGGTAGAGCCAGAAGAACCAGACGACAATACCAATAGAAGACCTTCTCATTCTTATGGCGGAAGCTCGAATGCACAGACTGTGATTAATGCAACTGGCAGTACGATTGGTGTGACAAGCAAATTGACTGGAAACGTTGCTTCTACAACCAGAAGCGGTGCTTGGAAGAAACTTCCGGGTGGAAACTGGAATCTGGTGAAGGAGAATGGCAGCACGGCAAAGAACGAGTGGGCATACCTGAATGATAAGACTTGGTATCTGTTTGACAACGACGGCAAGATGGTACAGGGCTGGGCAAATGTCAATAACACTTGGTACTACATGGACACTGTGAATGGTGACATGAAGACCGGTTGGCAGCTTATCAATGGCAAGTGGTACTACATGGATGCTGTAAATGGTGACATGAAGACTGGCTGGCAGCTTATCAATGGCAAGTGGTATTATCTGGATACCGTAAACGGTGACATGAAGACTGGACGGGTTGAGGTAAATGGAGTTTGGTACAACCTGAACACGGATGGCAGTTGGATGGAATAAGGAAGAAACCTTAAGATAGGCACCCCCTAAAATAAAGAAAAAAGTGGAGCTTCTCTTGGAGAAAATCACCAAGGGAAGCTCTATTTTTGGGTTTTTTGTCAATTTTTTCAGGAACTTCAATTTTTGCCAACTGTTTTTTGGGTTTTATCAATGTTTTTTGCCGATTTTCCTGTTATAATTTTCGTAGTGCGAACAGGGAAGCTGTACCAAAGGGACAGAACCACACAGAATATCTCAGGAGGAGAAAAACAATGCAAACAAAGGAAGCGTTACTCAATCATCAGGAAATTACTGGAGAGCAGGCAGAGAAAGCTTATGACACAGCCGCAAAATTGGTGTTACATAATACGGAGGAATTTTCGGAGCTGTTTCCTGACAGTGCCAGCAAAAATCAGTTTTATCCCAAGAGTAAGAATGACCACGAGTGGACAACTGGTTTCTGGACAGGAGAAGTGTGGCTGGCTTATGAGAAGTTAGGGGACCCGAAATTAAAAGAGACCGCAGAGCTGGAAGTGGAAAGCTTCTATCATAGAATTGTAGAGAAGTTGGGAGTGGCACACCATGACATGGGATTTTTGTACTGTCCGTCCTGCGTGGCTGCCTATAAGTTGACAGGAAGCGAGATTGGAAAGAAGGCAGCCATCCTTGCTGCAGAGAACTTGATGGGGCGTTTTCAGGAGAAGGGACAGTTCTTTCAGGCTTGGGGGGAGTTAGGGGCAAAGGACAACTACCGCCTGATTATTGACTGTCTGTTAAACATGCCTCTGCTGTTCTGGGCATCCAAAGTGACAGGAGACCCGAAATTTGCAGAGAAGGCGAAAGCACACATTCAGACTGCAATGAAGTGCATCATTCGAGAGGATAATTCCACCTATCATACCTTCTTCTTCAACCCTGAGACCGGAGAGCCGACCGAAGGAGTGACTCATCAGGGCTACCGCAACGGTTCCGCATGGGCAAGAGGACAGGCTTGGGGAATCTACGGAGCAGCTCTTGCCTATCGTTGGATTCAGGACGAAGAGTACATTGATATCTTCTATAAAGTGACAGATTATTTTCTGAGCCATCTTCCAAGCGATTTGGTTCCTTATTGGGATTTTGATTTTGACGATGGAAGCGATGAGCCAAGGGACTCTTCCGCAGCGGCGATTGCAGCCTGTGGTATGTTGGAGATGAGCAAAGCTCTTCCAAAGGAAAAGGCAGAGTACTACACTTCAATGGCAAAGCGTTTGATGTATGCATTGGTAAATAGTTGTGCTGTGACCGACCCTGCAAAATCCAATGGATTGTTGCTGCATGGAACCTATGCAAAGCAGTCTCCTTACAATGGTTGCTCCAACAATGGCGTGGATGAGTGTGTGGCGTGGGGAGATTACTTCTATATGGAAGCTTTGGCACGCCTTTGTAAGGATTGGGATTCTTATTGGGATTAAATGGAGCGAAGTATCGCAGTAGTAGGTGTATGATGGAATTCCCAGACAGTGACTGTGTGGAGAGAGCAGTTGCTGTCTGGGATATTCGGTTAGGGGGAAAAGAATGATAATACCGACACTTAGGGTGGATAAGAAGGAAAAATATAAACATCTGGTAGAAGTATACAGGAAGCAAAACATTAAGGTACTGAGGGTGAATATGGCAAGGCATACGCTAGAGCGATATTGTGAGGATATTCAATACCTTCAAGCTATTGCTAATGACCAGTTTGAGATTATGGCAGATTTACCGATTCCTGGAAAAAAATACAGATTAGAACTTTTGGATGAGCAGGAAATTGCAGTAAAAGAGAAGGATATGCTTGTATTTTTGGCTCGAAACAGCAAAAAAGAGAAGGGCATTCCAGTGGGAATTGCGGCATTTCCGGTAGAATTGAAGGGATGTAGAATTCTGATAGGAGATGGAGAGTTGCGTTTGCGAGTGCAGGAATCTTCACCAGAATCTATCAAGGCGATTGCAGAAAATGTAGCCATAATAAGAGGAAAAAGAGCTTTTGTATTAGCAGAAAAAATGCCTTATGAATTGTATAGCAAAGATTTTTTGGCGGCTTATTTAAAAGCATTAAAGGAAATTCAGCCTTCCAAAGTTGTACTTTCATTTGCGGAAGATATTTCAGAATTGACAAAACTGAAGGACATTTTTGAGAAGCAGCTGCCTAATGCTAGCGTGGTTCCCAAATTGGAGACCCAAAAGGCAATCGAGAATTGTTCGGAGATTTTTGATTTGTTTGAGGAAGTCATGCTTGGTCGAGGTGACTTGGCTTTGTTTGGGGATGTAAAAAGGTTTGGGGAGAATCAGGAACTTGTCTTACGAACAGCACAAGAGAAAAAAAGAAATGTAATTGTAGCTACCGATATTTTGGGGTCTTTGTATGACAATGTAATACCGAGTCGAGGAGATTTGACGGATCTATATTATTTGAAGAAAATGGGTTGTAAAGATATCGTGGCTTCAGCAGGAATCTCCATGAGAGAAGATTTGTTTGGGGCATTTTGTGAGTTTGCTCAAGGATTTAGGCTTACTGCAAAAAATTGACTTCTTTTATAAAAAGTAGAAAAAAGGATTTCCCTCTGAAAAAAATTGTGATAAGATAGTAATGATGTTGGACAATGGGATTGTGCAAATTGTTGACACAAAAAAATGGACATCTAGAGAATTTGCACAAAAAGAGGGGAAACATGAAACTATATAGCAAGCGTTACGGAAAGACCTATCGAAAGATATTCAGTTCTTATATTATTATATTTTTGCTCCCCCTGTTGACGGGGTTGCTGTTTTATCTGTATACCTACCATACAACTAAGCTTCGGACGGATGAAACAAACCGAAGAGCGATTCAGACCATCAAGCAGTATGGGGATAGAGAGATTGGCTCCTACCTGAACAATGCCATGCAGATTGCCCTGAATCGGGAGGTACAGCTGTTGTCCGGAAGCGGAAGCGAAACGTTTCGGGACAGTGATTTTTATACGCTTTACAATCTATACGATGGCTTAAAGAACATAAAGGCCTCCTGCAATATTTATAAGGAATATTGCAAGGAGATTTTTGTGTACTTTCAAAACGGAGAAAAAGTGGTGAGTTCCTCTGGCAACATGACTTATTCCATGTTTTATGACTTGTATGGGAGAAATCGCAGTCTAAACGAGCAGCAACTGCGGGAGTATCTGGCACAGTTTCACTACAACGATGTGCTGCGTCTGGAGCCGGAGTCGGAGGGCGGCAAGGGGATGCTGCTGTTGACGATGAGTAATATCAAGGCTTCTTGGGGACTCGAAAATACGGTGGTGGGCATTCTGCTAAATGAGGACATTCTGAATGACATCATTGACTCCCTTCGTTGGCAGGGAGGAGATATGCTGGTATTAAATTCGGACAATCAGATTTTGAATCGTAGTTTGACAGATGCCGAGCAGTATGGTTTGGACTATAACAGTCTGGTTTCGGGGGAAGACAGCACTCTGTTGCTGGATGGGGAGAATTACATCATGCAGACAGAAAACTCCAGTATTTTGGACTGGAAATATGTCTCTTTGCTTCCGGAGAGCGAAGTCAGCGGTCCTGCCAAGCAGGTGCGGAATGTATTTATGTTGGAGAGCATTCTCTGTATCATTGCGGGCTTTGTCATCTCATGGAGAATGACGCAGATCAATTACAATCCTTTGGAAAATCTCTTAGATATGATGCATCCTAGAAAAACGCAGGATGAGGAGGTGGATCGGGACTCCTATGGTGGCAATGAGTATCTCTATCTGCAAAAGAGAACCAGAGAACTCCTGAAGGAACATGCCGATTTTAAGCATATGGTGACGGACAATCAAAAGATTATTCATCAGTATTATTTGAATCGCCTGTTGGAGGCTCCCTATGACATTGAGAAGATAGAGGAGAAAGACAAGCGCATCGGGCAGTTTAAGGACGGAAGCAACATGGTGGTGCTGCTGACCGTGCAGGAGGAGACGGCTCCAGACGAAAAGGCAAAAACCGAGGAAGAGCGTCTGGAGGAAGAGGACAGAAAGGATAGTTTAAAGAAATTTATCATAGAAAATGTGCTTTTGGAGCAGCTAAGACAGAGTTTTGAGGCGGAGTTGGTGGACATCGGTGAGATGCTGGTGCTGATTGCCCATTTTGAAGACGAGGAGAAGGGGAAGGAAAGACTAGCGGAGGTGGTAGATTCCACCCAGAAATTTATCTATCAAAATTTTAAATTCCATGTCGTTGCATTGGCGGGAACCTGTTATGCTGGACTTTCGGGTGTGCATCAATCTTATATAGAAGCGAGGGAGTTGGTGGAGCTGGTTCCGCAGTTGGAGTCGGATTACATATCCTACGAGGAGGTCAAGAATGCACCGAATCAAAATTACTGTTACTCGGTGGATACGGAAAGCCGAGTGATTGCGGCGATGCAGGCAGGAAATGTGAATTTGGCGCTGTCCTATATCAAAACGGTGCTGGATACCAACAACCGACAGACAAGGAATTCTCCTGTGATGAAACGCTGTCTGTTTTATGACATCTTGGGAACCATTATGAAGGCTGCCTCCGAGATGGGCGTGAGAAATTTGGAAGAGTATGAGTTTTTTGGGCAGTTGACCAGTCGAGTGTCCACCACAGAGATGCTCCAAAACTTTGAGAAGCTGATTTCTGCTCTCTGCGAGGAATGTGTACAAAAAGAGGAAGCAGGAGGGGTTGATTCGGGCAGTCAATTAAGTACGAAGGTCATGGAGTACATTCGAGAAAATTATCAGAATCCAGATTTGAATATTTCACAGACGGGACTGTATTTTCATATGACTCCCGCCTATCTTTCCATGCTTTTTAAGAAGCAGACAGGAGATAGTTTGCTCAAATTTATTACGCAGGTTCGTGTGGATGCGGCGAGAAAGCTTTTGGAGGAAGGTAAGAACGTCAGCGAGGTGGCGGAGATGGTCGGTTTTCGGGATGTCTCCACTTTTATCCGAGTGTTTAAGAAAGCAACTGGTGTGACCCCAGGGCAGGTGAGGGCAAAATAGTTAAAATCTATGAATTTTTACAAATTGACGATTTTTAAAATCAACTGATAAAAGTTAAAAAAAACAAAGAGCTTGGTAAAATGTCACAATTTTATCGGCTCTTTTTAACTTTTATCTATAGAAAAATATCAAAAATGACGGTATACTGGAGTCACTTGAACGAGAGAACCTCCAAATGAGCGGAGGCTAGGGAAAAGCAAAATAAGAAGGGAAGGAAACAAGTATGAGAAAATCATGGAAGAAGGGTCTTGCCGTACTGACAACAGCGGCAATGACAACAGCAGCTCTTGCTGGCTGTGGCGGTGGAAACAGTTCTACAACAGCAGCTCCGGAGAGCACAACAGCAGCGAGTGGTGAGACTACCACAGCGGCAGCAGGGGAGGAGACCACAGCAGGTGGTGAGGCCAGTGAGGCTACCTATCCTCTGGCAGATGGAGGAACACTTACTTATTGGTTACAGTTGAATCCGAACGTGTCTGCAAACTACACCAACCTTGGCGACACCGAGCTTGGCAAACAGTGGCAGAAGGAAACCGGTGTTACACTGGAGTTCCAGCATCCGGCAGCAGGACAGGTAAAAGAGCAGTTCAACCTGTTGGTGGCAGATGGAAATCTTCCGGATATTATGGAATATCAGTGGGTAAAGGATTATCCGGGTGGTCCAGAGAAGGCAATCCGTGATGGCGTTATCATTTCCTTAAATGATGTGATTGACCAGTACTGCCCGAACTTGAAGGCATATCTGGCAGAGCATCCGGAAGTGGATAAGAAGATTAAGACCGATGACGGAAACTATTTTGCATTCCCCTTCATCCGTGGTGAGGAGAAGCTGCGTGTGACCGTTGGTGCTTTCATTCGTTCTGACTGGCTGGAGGAGCTGGGACTTGAGGTTCCGACCACTATCGATGAGTGGCACACCGTGTTAACGGCATTCAAGGATGAGAAGGGTGCTGAGGCTCCATTCTGCTTTGACTGGGATAACTTTAAGAAGAATAACATTGTGATGTACGGACACAATGCAATGTACGATTATTATATAGACGATGACGGAAAGGTTCAGTACGGACCGGTTCAGGATAACTTTAAAGATTACCTAGCAACCATGAATCAGTGGTATTCTGAGGGCTTAATCGACAAAGATATCGCAACTTTGAACGGCGATCAGGTAACTTCCAAGATGACAACTGACAAGGCAGGAGCTTCCATCGGTTGGGCAGCTTCCCGTATGCAGGTATTCATCACAACCGCACAGACCACAAACCCAGACTACATGCTGGTTCCGACTCCAGTTCCAACATTGGAGAAGGGTGCAACTCCGGAGTATGGATTCATTGAGGATTCCTTCCCGGATGTTGGTGCAGCTATCACAACCAGCTGCAAGGACGTAGAGCTGGCAGCAAGATTGCTTGACTATGGTTATTCTGAGGCAGGTCACAATATGTTCAACTTTGGTGAGGAAGGCGTTTCCTACGAGATGAAGGATGACGTTCCAACTTACACAGACGCTGTTTTGAACAACGCAGACGGATGGCCACTGGCACAGTCTCTGGCAAAATATGTACGTGCAAACTACAACGGTCCGTTCGTACAGGATGGCAATTACATTGAGCAGTACTTACAGCTTCCGACCGTAAAAGAGTGCCCGACTGTTTGGTTGGCTCCGGGTGCAGAGAAGCACACAATGCCGAACGTAACTCCTCTTCAGGATGAGTCCAAAGAGTTAGCTACAATCACAAATGAGATTGGAACCTATGTAGATGAGATGGTTCTGAAGTTCATCTTCGGTACCGAGAGCTTAGATAAATGGGATGAGTATGTGCAGACAATTCAGAACATGAATCTGGAGAGAGCATTGGAGATTGAGAATAGTGCATTAGAGCGTTACAATGCAAGATAAGATGCACGCCTAAGATTGATTGTTCACATAAGTCACTGATGGAGGCAGAAGCCTTCAAGACCAAGAAATGGAGGGTGCTGCAGTATGGGGGGGGCAGCATCCTCTATTTTTGAAAAACACACTGTGAAAAGAAAAACGGTGTGCAGAGACAGAAAGGAATTAAGGTATGGAGGGTAATTCATTTAAAGTTCGTCTGAGAAAGGATTTCAGAAGAAACTGGTCCTTATATGTACTGGTACTTCCGGTGCTGATTTTTTATGCGGTATTCATGTACAAACCGATGTACGGAGCTGTGATTGCATTTCAGGATTACATTCCGGCAAGGGGAGTCAGCGGCAGCGATTGGATAGGCCTTGCCAACTTCCAGAGATTCTTCCAGAGTACCTACTTTGTGCGTTTGATGAGAAATACCATCTTGCTCAGCCTTTACAGCATTATTTTTGGTTTTCCAGCACCCATCATTTTGGCTCTGCTTTTGAATGAAGTAAAGAACCGTAAATTTAAGAGCTTGACACAGACCATCACGTATTTGCCTCACTTTATCTCTCTGGTAGTTGCCTGTGGTATGATTAAAGATTTCTGTCTGAGTACAGGTATTTTTAATGATATTATTGTATTGTTTGGCGGCGAGCGTTCTCCGCTTTTGCAGAATCCGGCATATTTCCGTACCATTTATACGGCTTCGAGTATCTGGCAGGAAGTCGGTTGGGGCTCCATCATTTATCTGTCCGCTCTGTCCGGAGTAGACAGCCAGCTGTATGAGGCAGCATCCATTGACGGTGCAGGAAAATGGAAGCAGCTTTTGAATGTCACTTTACCGTCCATCTTACCAACCATTATCATCATGTTAATCCTCAGAATGGGTTCTTTGATGAGCTTGGGCTATGAGAAGACCATTCTTTTGTACAACTCCTCCACCTACGAGACTGCCGATATCATTTCTTCTTATGTATATCGTATCGGTCTGTTGGAGCAGGACTGGGGCTATTCCACAGCAATCGGTTTGTTTAACTCTGTCATCAACTGTGTTCTGCTGGTAATCACCAACAAAATCAGTAAGAAATGCACAGAGACAAGCTTGTGGTAAGGAGGTAAGGCGAAATGAAAGTAAGAATATCAACCGGAGAGAAAGTCTTTCGTGTATGTAACTATATTATCCTGACCCTTGTGGCACTTGTTTGTCTGTACCCGATGTGGTACGTGGCAGTGGCTTCTGTCAGCGACAGCAACCGCCTGATGGCACATTCCGGTCCTTTGTTAAAGCCTTTGGGCTTCAGCATTGCTTCCTACGCAAAGGTATTTGCAAACCCGATGATTGTCAAGGGCTACGGCAATACATTGTTTATCTTGGTAGTGGGTGTCTTTTTGGATTTGATTATGACCTCCTTGGGAGCCTATTTCCTTTCCAGAAAAGGCGTTATGTTTAAGAAACCGATTATGATGCTGATTATGTTTACCATGTTTTTTGGCGGCGGTATGATTCCTTTCTACCTGACTTTAAGAGATTTACACCTGACCAACAGCAGATGGGGACTGATTATTCCTTTCTTAATCAGTACTTACAACATGATTATTTTGAGAACTTCTTTTGAGTCCATTCCGGTCAGCTTGACGGAGGCAGCTCAGATTGATGGAGCCGGTCACTTTACGGTACTGTTTAAGATTATTCTTCCTCTTTCCAAGTCCATCCTTGCGGTTATGGTACTGTACTATGGCGTAGGAATCTGGAATGCATGGTTCTGGGCATCCGCAATCCTGCGTGACCGTGAGTTGTACCCGCTGCAGGTGGTGCTGCGTGAGATTTTGATTTCCAACGATACACAGGCCATGGGCAGCGGCGGCGGAGATGCCGAGGCCATCGCTATGAGTATCAAGTATGCGACCATCATGGTAGCAACCGTTCCGATTCTGTTTGTGTATCCTTTCCTTCAGAAGTACTTCACCGCTGGTGTTATGATTGGTGCAGTAAAGGAATAAGCAGGAAATAAAAAACGAATCAAACAGAGAAAAAAGAGAAAAAGAAAAAAGGCTTAAGAAAAAGTGAAAATGGAGCAGAGAGATGCAGACCGTGTCTCTCTGCTTCGTTGCCGTTTTTTTGAGAAGGTGGATGGGGAAAAACAATAGGAAAAAGTGTGAAAAGAGATTGATAAAATTGTTAAAGCTCTTGCACTTTGAAGGGAATCTGACTAAGATAAGTTTGAAAGAAGAGGCCTAGTGTGGGCTAAAAAGACAGGCTTTGAGACGATGGAGGATGACATGAAGCTGGAACGTTTTTATGAAAACTTGGATGTGCTGCATGTGGGCTGCGAAGAGCCTCGCTGCCACTACGAGACGAAGCAGATTTTGCTTTCGGGCGCTCCTTGGAATTTTGCTTATTACCCTTGTGTGGAGGATGTGCCAGAGGACTTTGCGAGGGAAGACTTTGACTTTGAGGGCTTTGGCAAGATGGAGGTGCCGTCCTGCATCCAGATGAAGGGCTATGACCAGATACAGTATGTGAACGTGGATTATCCCTTCCCCTACGACCCGCCCTATGTGCCGCAGGAGAACCCTTGTGCGGCTTACGCACGAAGTTTTGTGTTGCAGGCAGAGGAGGCCAAGCAGAGACAGTATCTCTACTTTGAGGGCGTGGATTCCTGCTTCTATGTGTGGTTAAATGGTCGTTTTGTGGGTTATAGTCAGGTTTCCCACAGCCCCAGTGAGTTCGATGTGACTGAGATAGCGAGGGAGGGGCAAAATGAGCTGCGGGTTTTGGTGCTGAAATGGTGTGACGGCAGCTATCTGGAAGACCAAGACAAGTTCCGCTTCACAGGAATCTTTCGGGATGTGCGTCTGCTGCTGCGTCCGAGCCAGCATGTGAGGGATTTTCGGGTGGAAACGGCGATGGACTTTGAGAGGGACAGGGCCGAAGTGAGCTTGCAGATAGAGGCAGTTTGCGGCAATCCAAATGTTTGGGTTCGTCTCAAGAAAGAGGAGAGTTGTCTGGGAGAGCAGAGACTCTTGGGGCAGCAGGGACAGTATGAAAGAGTGACTTTTGCTGTGGAACATCCGCTTCTTTGGAATGCGGAACAGCCCCATCTGTACACTCTGGAGATTGAGACGGAGGGAGAGAGGCTCATACAGGAGGTCGGCATTCGAGAGGTTCGGATTCAGGATGGAGTGTTCTTTCTCAATCGGGTTCCAGTGAAGCTAAAGGGAGTGAACCGCCATGACAGTAGCCCTTATGGCGGCATGACGGTTTCCAAAGAAGATATGTTGCGAGATTTGACGCTGATGAAACAGCACAATATCAATGCGATTCGTACCAGCCACTATCCAAATGCAGCCGTCTTTATGGAACTGTGCAACCGCATGGGCTTCTATGTGATGGATGAGGCGGATGTAGAGAGCCATGGGGTGGTGCATTACTATGGTGGCGGTTACGATAAGACGTATGGCATGTTGGCACAGGATGCCCGCTTTGATAAGGCGATTTTGGACAGGGTGCAGAGAGCAGTGATTCGGGATAAGAATCAGCCCTGCGTGCTGATTTGGTCTCTGGGCAATGAGTCTGGCTACGGACCTTCCTTTGAGAAGGCGGGACGCTGGCTGAGAGACTACGATGCGACGAGACCCAGACATTATGAGAGGGCTTGGGCGGAGACCGGAGGCTACCACAACGACCAGTCCATGTTGGATGTGGAGAGTCGTATGTATCCTTCTCTTTCTTGGTTGGATGACTTTTTGCAGAATCATAGAGAAAAACCGCTGGTGCTCTGCGAGTTTCTCCATGCGATGGGCAATGGGCCGGGAGGCGTGAAGGATTACACGGACCGATTGTATCGCTATGACAACTATATGGGCGGTTTTGTCTGGGAGTGGTGTGACCATGCGGTCTATGTCGGAAAGGACGAGGAAGGAAGAGGAAAGTTTTTGTACGGCGGCGACAGCGGGGAATGGCCGCATGACGGCAACTTCTGTGTGGATGGTTTGGTGTCACCAGACCGCATTCCGCATGAGGGGCTGTTGGAGTACAAAAATGGCTGCCGCCCTCTCATGGCAGAGTGGGAGGAGAGAGAAGCGGGAATCGTGCGAATCGCAAATCGGATGGATTTTACGGATGCCAAGGATAGGCTTGCGATTTGCTATGAAATCAAGCAGCTGGGAAGCCGTTTGGCAGCTGGAACGCTGGTGGAAACTTCGATACTTCCGAGAGAGGAAAAGAGACTTGCGATTCCAAACTGGAAGTCGGAGTGGGCAAAGATGGACAATACTTGGCTGAAACTAAGCTACCATCTCAAAGCGGCAGAAGGTGTGTTGGCTGAGGGAGAGGAAATGGGCTTTGACCAGCTTCCGATAGGAGAGGAGAACTTTGTGCTGCCAAAGTTGGAGCCAGAGAGTAGCCTTAGCGTGGAGGAGAGCGAGAAAGAGCTGCGGATTTTGGCAGGGGAAAATCGCTTGGTCTTCTCCAAGATGAGCGGACTCTTCACTTCCTTTGTGAAGCGGGGAGAGGAGCAGTTTGCACTGCCTATGAGCTTTCAGGTCTTCCGTGCCCCAACAGACAATGAGAGAAAGGTGAGGGAGAGTTGGGAGGCTGCCGGATATGACAGATTGAAACCCAGAGTGTATGAGACCGCATGGGAGAAAAAGGACGGATTTTTGCAGATTCGTGCCTCTCTGTCTCTGGGGTCAGCCATCACCCAACCGCCACTGCGGATTGTAGAGATTTGGACGGTCGGAAGGGCTGGAAGTTTACAAGTAGAGATGCAGGTGAAAAAAGAGGAGGTCTTCCCAGAGTTGCCTCGCTTTGGACTTTGCTTCTGCCTAAAGACGGATGAGAGTGCGGCGGTTTCCTACTATGGATATGGTCCGAACGAGAGCTATTGTGACAAGCATGAGGCCTCTTGGGTGGATGCCTTTGAGACGACAGCGGGTGAGATGTATGAGGCCTACATCAAACCACAGGAGAACGGAAACCGTTTCCACTGCTCACGGATGCAGGTGGGAGCTTTGACGGCAGAAAGCGGACAGGGCTTTGATTTTTCCGTGTCTGCTTATGGAGTGCAGGAACTTGCTAAGAAGGCACATCGCTTTGAACTGCACAAACAGCAGGGGCTGTTTGTGTCCGTCGATTATAAGCAGAGTGGCGTGGGCAGTGCTTCCTGCGGACCCGAACTGCCGAAGGAATATCGGATTTTGGAGACAGAGTTTACTTGGAAGATGCAGTTTTGCTTTTAAGTAAGAAAAAGATAGATAAAACAATAGGTAAAACAGAATCAGGAGGAAATGGACATGGGACAGAGACAGTGGCTTTTACCAGAAAACGGAACTTTTTATAAGGCAAACTTACACAGCCATACGGTGCTTTCCGATGGAAGGCTGACCCCGCAGGAGGTGAAGGAAGCTTACCAGAAGGAGGGCTATTCGATAGTAGCTTACACAGACCACAGGCATTATGGCTGGCATCCAGAGCTTTTGGATGAGAACTTCATTCCGATTGCAGCTTATGAGGTGGACATCAACGAGTTTTTCAAGATTCCGGGGGATTTTTCCAGAGTGAGAACCTACCACATCAATCTGTATGACACCAATCCTTGGGATAAGCCGCAGGAGAAGGCACAGTCAGTGCTGCCGGAGCGTCGCTATACAGATATCAATTATATCAACCAGTTCTTGGTGGAGAGGCGGGAGGCGGGCTTCATCGCTTGTTACAACCATCCTTACTGGTCCTTACAGAATTTTGACGACTACAAGAACCTGAGAGAGGTTTGGGCGATGGAGATTTACAATTACGGCTGTGAGCATGATGGGCTTTACGGCTACCATCCGCAGAGCTACGATGAGATGCTGCGTGAGGGAACCAGACTGTACTGCCTTGCCACGGATGACAATCACAATGCTCTGCCCTTTGATGACCCGCTCTGCGATTCCTTTGGCGGTTTTGTGATGGTGAAAGCCAAGGAATTGACTTATGCGAGCGTGATGGAAGCACTCTTAGCAGGAGATTTCTATGCTTCGATGGGACCGGAAATCAAGGAGTTGTATCTGGAAGATGGAAAATTGCACATCAAAACCAGTCCAGCAGAGAAAATTTATGTGATGACCGAGGGCAGAAATTGCCACAAGAAGGTTGCCAAGCGTGGGGAGACCATCACGGAGGCTGAGTTTGAGCTTTGGGGCAATGAGGGCTACATCCGTGTAGATGTGAGAGACGAAAAAGGACGGCACGCAAATTCCAATGCTTATTTTCTGCAGGGAAATCAGGTTGTGAGAAAACCCTATCAGCTGCCCTAATGCAGGCAAAGCGGTGAGAGAGAGGGCAAAGAAGGTCGGTGCTTACAGGGTAACTGTGAACAGGGATCAAAGAACAGGGAAGTAGAAAGGGCGAAGATGCTATGATAACAGTACAGGTGGGAAGAGTCCGTGTGGGACTGGAGGAAAGCACACTGCAAATGAAGATTGAGGCAGCGGGAACGGTTTGGAGTACTCAAAAAGACTGGACTCCCTATTTGCTTTTGCAGGATGGAAGACAGCTGGCTTTTACAGAGGGAAGAAAGATTGAGCATGAGGTCATAAAAAACGGTGTGGGAGCTGGTATTCTCTCTTCCTATGAGGGGTATGAGGGAGCGGAGCACTTTGCCTTCAAGACCCTGATTTGGGTGGAAGAGGCAAATGAGAGTTTACATATGGAATGGATTCCGATTTGTGAGGAAGGAGTAAAGGGGAAAGAAGTGCATTGGCCAGCAGCTCTTCATGCCGAGCTGCCGATGGAAGGGGAGGGCTATACCCTTCTAAACAGTGGACAGGGGCTTTTGCTTCCAGACACTTGGCCGGTGGAGCTAAACCAACTGCATTTTAATGGTACTTTTCTCACAGCAGGCAGCTACATGCCTTGGTTTGGACAGGTGAAGGGAAAAAGCGGCTATCTTGCCATTGCGGAGACTCCTTGGGATGCCGGTGTGGAGGTGAGACATCCAGCCGGAGGTCCCAGCACCGAGGTGAGAACTCGCTGGGATGCCAGCCTCGGCAGTATGAGGGAGAGAAGGTGCCTGTTGTACCGTTTCTTTGAGGACTGTGATTACAACAAGTTGTGTAAAGCTTACCGCAGCTACGTGAAGGAAATCGGTCATTTCTGTTCCCTGAAGGAGAAGGCAGCCCGAGTGCCTTCCGTGGAGAAGCTGATTGGTTGTTCTTTTGTGCATTTTGGCATCAAAACGCATGTCAATCCAGCTTCGGACTTCTTTGACAGTGAGGCTCCGGACAAGAACAATCGTCTGACCAGTTTTGAGCAACGTAGGCAGACCATAGAGGAAATCCACCGTTTAGGAGTGGAAAACATGTATTTGCATCTGGACGGATGGGCAGAACCGGGGTATGATAATAAACATCCGGACTACTCTCCGGCCTGCGAGGAAGCTGGAGGCTGGGAGGGAATGCGAAAGCTGGCAGATACGCTGCACGAGTATGGCTATCTGTTTGGCATTCACGACCAGTATCGGGATTATTATTTGGATGCCCCGTCCTTCGATGAGGCTTATGCGGTGCAGTTAGCGGATGGGAGTATGCCCACACACAAGCGTTGGGCAGGTGGCCCGCAGAGCTACCTTTGTTCCAGTCAGGCTCCTTACTATGTGAGACGTAACTTTAAGAAGATAAAGGAGAATGGCATCGATTTGGACTGTGCTTATCTGGATGTGTTTACCTGCAATGAGGGCGATGAGTGTGACAATCCCATGCATCGAATCACAAGAAGGGAGAGTTATGAGTATAGAGGCCGCTGCTTTGCATGGCTGCTGGCTCAGGGCATACTCTCAAGCTCCGAGGAGGTGTCGGATTGGAGCATCCGCAATCTGGTCTTCTGCCATTATGCGCCTTACACCTTCATGCTGCAGGCTCCCAATACGCCAAAGAACGGCATTCCGGTTCCTCTTTTCAATCTGGTCTACCATGACTGCGTGATTGAACCTTGGATGATGGACAAAAATTCCGAGACTGAGGACTTGATGCTGTACGCTCTGTTAAACGGTGGTGCTCCCTATCTGATTCGAGAGGGTGCGTATGCGAATACAGACGGTTCCTTTGAGTCGGAGTATCAATTCAGCCTTGCCGAGCAGGCCGAACGCTGTGCCATTGTGGCAAAGTTGCATGAGAAGGTGGCAGAGCAGGAAATGCTGAGGCATGAGCTGCTGACAGCAGACGGAAGCCGTCAGAGAACGGTCTTTGCGGATGGAACGAAAGTGACGGTGGACTTTATAAAAAATACCTACGAAATCTCTTAGTATCAGTGGATAGGGGAACATAGGTCTCAAAGCGTAGCGGCAATGGGGCTGTTTGGTGTGCGAAAGGGGCAAAGACGGTGGAAGAGAGCATTCAAAGAATTCGGGAAAACATCCAAAAAGTGATTGTGGGAAAGGAAACAATCATAGATTTTCTATTGACCGCCCTTGTTGCAGGGGGGCATGTGCTGTTGGAGGACGTGCCAGGGACGGGAAAGACGGTGCTTGCCAAATCCCTCGCAAAAAGTCTTTCCATGCAATTTTCTAGGATTCAGTTCACACCGGATTTGCTCCCCGCAGATGTGACGGGACTTCATTACTACAACCAAAAGCAGGGAGAATTTGTATTTCGGGCAGGTCCGGTCTTTGCCAATGTGCTGCTTGCCGATGAGATTAACCGTGCGACTCCGAGAACGCAGTCCAGCCTTTTGGAGTGTATGGAGGAGGGACAGGTGACGATTGACGGGGAGACGAGGCGATTGGAACCGCCTTTCTTTGTGATTGCCACACAAAATCCGATTGAGACAGCGGGAACCTATCCTTTGCCGGAAGCCCAGATGGATCGTTTTTTGATGCAGCTGGCGATGGGCTATCCTACAAAGGAAGAGGAATTGCAGCTGTTAGACCGTTTTTTGACAGAGAATCCCCTGACACAGCTGGCAGCCGTCAGCGGTCGGGAGGAAGTGGAGAGGTTGAGACAAAAAAGCTTGTCGGTGTATGTTCATCCAGCCCTGATGTGCTACCTGTTGGATGTGGTGAGGGAGAGCAGAGAGGAGAAGGAAGCGGTCAATGGGGTCAGCCCCAGAGGAAGTTTGGCCTTTCTGCGTGCCGTTCGTGCCTACGCACTGGTCAAGGGAAGAAACTATGTGGTGCCGGAAGATATCAAGGACTTGGCAGTTCCTGTGCTGGCACATCGTATGGTGTTAGCCAGAAGCCTTGGCGGTGGGAAAAGCAAACAGCAGTTGATTCGTCAGATACTGGAAAGGGTGCCAGTACCAACAGAAGATTGGAACGTGTGATATGGAATGGATGCTTATGCTGGCTGCGGCAGGGCTGGCCTATGTCCTGCAGGAACTTTTGTATCGCCGCTTTTGGGCAAAAGGGCTGACGGCGGAAATCGGCTTTCAGGAGGAAGCGGCGGTGGAGGGAGATTGTGCCTATCTGAAGGAAACGGTGACGAACGCAAAGCCTCTGCCTCTATCGGTTCTTCATGTTAAGTTTCAGATGGACAGAAGCCTGCGTTTTGTGACGGAGGAAAATATGGCAGTCACGGACCTCACTTACCGCAACGACATGTTTTCCGTGTTGCCATGGCAGAAAATTACAAGAACCTTGCATTTTACTTGTCAAAAGCGGGGGTATTATAGTTGTTCCTCGGTGGATTTGGTCGCCTATGACCTCTTCCTTACGCAGATTTTGACCACTTCACAGCCGACGCAGACGAGATTGTATGTGTATCCGGCACCGGTGGACAGAAAGAAGCTTTCGCTTCCTTTTTATCATATGTTAGGAACCGTGCTTTCCAGACAGAGGCTGAACGAGGACCCTTTTGCGTTTCGAGGAATTCGGGAATACCAATCCTTTGATTCCATGCGGGAAGTCAACTGGAAGGCGAGTGCGAAGAGTGGAACTTTGCTGGTCAATGTGTATGAAAGCACGGCCTCCCAGAAAGTTGTGATTTTGCTGAATTTGGAGGCGGAGAGATTCTGGACAGATGGGGAGAGGCAGGAGGAGAGCATACGCATTGCCGCTTCTATGATGTTGGAATGGATGGAGAGGGGAATTGAGGTGGCTCTTGTAAGCAATGGATGGGACAGTCTCACGAAAGAAGCCATGTGGATTCCCGCCGGAACTGGGGAGGAGCACAAAAGAACGGTGCTGGAACATCTGAGCCGCCTTTGCTATGAGGGCAATTTGTGTGCCTTTGAGCAGCTGTTGGGAGAGCAGAAAAGGGAGGCAGAGAGCGGAAACGTTTTGTATCTTTTGATTTCTTCCAACCAGAGGGAGGAAATGTTGGCGGCGTTTGAGGAGCTATGTCAAAACAGTCCGGAGTCGCTCTGGATTGCCCCTTTGAAGAAGGAGGAAGAGCTGTATTCTTCTCGTTGCCTGAGGGCTGTTTCGATGAAGTGGGAGTTGGAGAGGAGGAGGGAGCTGTGATAGGGAATAAATGGCGGAAGCGCTGGATGAGCTGTAAGCTGGAAGCCCTGCATTTTTTTGAGGCTGTGGGAATTTCCCTTCTCTATGTTGCCGCTCTGGTGTTGGAGAATGAAAAGTTAGAAAGAGTGGCTTTGCTACTGGGATTTTTCTTTGTGCTTTTGTTTTTGTTGCATAAAAATCTCCACGCACAGTATCGGTTTTTAAAGCTGCATCGCAGTTTTGACCACCTTCCAGTCAAACAGATGAGGAGGGTCAATGCGGTGTTTATAAGTGGATTTTTGGTAGTGACCTCTGTTTTGATGGGGCTGCTGCCTTTCTTTCGTTTGGGAAGCCTGCTGCGTCCTCTTAGGCAGGGAATACTGTACTTGCTGCGTTGGCTGCTGCAGGGCTTGGAAGCGGGGGAGAGTGAGACGGTGGCAGCCCAGAGTCCGATGGGGGCTTTTGGGGGCTTTCCGCCGCTGGAAGAGTATGAAGCAAGTTGGCTTTCTCTGCTGTTGGAAGGCTTGCTGGAAATCATCGGATATGCCCTGCTTCTTCTTGTACTGGTGTATCTGCTCTATGCTTTGTACCGCTCGCTTTGCCGCCTGTTTCAAGCGAGAGAATTCGATGACGATGAGAAGGTTTTTCTGGCACCAACTTTCTTTGGGGAGAGCATAAAGGCTTCCAACAAACAGGAAAAAAAGAAACTCTGGAGAGACTTTTCTTACAGTGGTCGAGTGCGCAGACACTATAAGAGAATGGTGCAAAAGAGGAGAGGGAAAAAGCAGTCGATTCCGCCTGCCGCTGCCCCAAGAGAGATAGAGCAGCTCCTGCAGTTTGGCGGGGAGAAGGAATTGCTGCATCTCTTGTATGAGAAGGCGAGGTACAGCAGGGAGGGCTGCGAGAAGGCAGAATGGGAGTTATTGGAGAGAGAACGAAGACATGAGGAATGAGATGCGGGAAGAGAGTCAGGAAAAGAAGGAAGAACTGCACCGCCGCAAGGTGATGGACGTGGCGGTGGAGGCGGGGCATATTTTGTTGGAAAGTGGAGCCGAAATTTTCCGTGTGGAAGAGACCATTGAGCGGATCTGCCGCCATTATGGGGTGGAGTCGGAGAATGCCTTTGTACTCAGTAACGGGATTTTTGCTACGGCGGGAAACGAGAGAGAGCAGTACTACGCAAAGGTACAGCACATTCCAGTGAGCGGAGCTAAGTTGAACCGAGTGGCAGCGGTCAATCAACTGTCCAGAGAGATTGAGGAAGGGCGTTACAGCATAGACGAAGTGAAGGAAAGACTGGCGTGCATCAAAGAGATGAAGGGCAAATCCAAGCCCACGCAGGTGCTTGCCTCGGCGGTGGGAAGTGCTACCTTTTGTTATCTGTTCGGTGGAAATCTAAGGGATAGTCTGGCCGCCTTTGTTGCGGGTTTTCTTTTGTATCTGTTTGTGCTATATTTGGGAGTGCCACATCTTTCCAAAATCATCGCCAATATTGCTGGAAGTGCGATGGTGACGGTGGTTTCGGTGCTGCTGTTTGAGCTTGGCTTGGGCGAACATTTGAATTCTATGATTATCGGTTCCATCATTCCGCTGATTCCAGGGGTTTCCTTCACCAATGCCATTCGGGACATTGCGGATGGGGACTACATTGCCGGCTCTGTGCGGATGCTGGATGCCGTTTTGGTCTTTCTGTGCATCGCAATGGGAGTTGGCTTGGTGATGAATGGCTATCACAGGATAGCCCAATACTAGGAACAGAGAGGGGAGAATACGATGGCAGTGTTGTTTACGATGGAACTTTGGACACACACGCTGGCGGCAGCGGTGGGGACGGTGGCCTTTTCTCTGCTGTTTCAGGTGCCAAAACATCTTTATGTCTACTGTGGCTTTGCGGGAGCGATGGGCTGGATTGTCTATTCCTGTCTGGAGGCGGATTTGGGTGCTCCCACCGCTTCCTACTTTGCGACTGTGATGGTGATTGTGCTATCCCGCCTGTTTGCGGTGAGGGAGAGATGTCCCGCCACGATGTTTTTGATTCCAGGGATTTTTCCTCTGGTACCAGGGGCAGGAATCTATTGGACTTCCTACTACATTGTGACCAACGCACTGCCCGCCGCGGTGGATAGCGGCTTTTTGGCGATGAAGGTAGCGGTGGCGATAGTGCTGGGCATTGTGTCGGTGTTTGAGCTTCCGCAAAGCTGTTTTTCGGTGGCCGCAAAAGAAAAGTAAAAGGAGAGAGAAAGTTGGGAATGAGTGAATGGTTGATTCGACACTTTGTGAAGGAGTATCAGAATACGGAAGATGTGATGGTTCGGACACGGTATGGAGTGCTCTCCAGCGTTGTGGGAATCTGCTGCAATGTACTGCTCTTCGCCGTCAAGTTGTTGATAGGTCTGAGCATCCATAGCATCTCCGTCATGGCGGATGCCTGCAACAATCTCTCGGACGCGGCTTCCTCCGTGATTGGCTTTATCGGGGTGAAGATGGCGGAGAAACCGGCGGATGAGGACCATCCCTTTGGGCATGGAAGAATCGAGTACATTGCAGCCTTTGTGGTGGCTTTTTTGGTGCTGCAGGTGGGATTTTCCTTCTTAAAAACCTCTT
The DNA here is from genome assembly GCA_030524485.1 of bacterium. Classification (GTDB taxonomy): domain Bacteria; phylum Bacillota; class Clostridia; order Lachnospirales; family Lachnospiraceae; genus CAJMNU01. The sequence continues at coordinate 20,880 of JAUNGR010000027.1, forward strand.
TTGGAAAGATTCGTCAGCCAGAGGCTATGAGTTTTCATGCCCTTTCCGTTGTGATTTTGTTGCTCTCGGTAGGGGTGAAGCTTTGGCTCTGCCTCTTCAACCGCAAACTCGGAAAACGGATTCATTCTTCCGTAATGTTGGCAACCTCTGCGGATTCTCTGGGGGATGTGGTGACGACCACTTCCACCATAGTTTCTCTGTTGATTTTTGGCATTTTTCAAGTCAATCTGGATGGTTGGATTGGTCTTTTGGTCTCCTTGGCGGTCATGGCAGCCGGATTTCAGATTGCAAAGGATACCCTAGCTCCTCTGATTGGGGAAGCAATAGACCCCGAGTTATACCGTAAAATTACAGAATTTGTGCAGAGTTATGAGGGAATTTTGGGCAGCCACGATTTGTTGGTACACAATTATGGCCCCTCAAGGAGCATGGCCTCCATTCATGCGGAGGTGGCAAATGACCTCTCGATGGAGGAGGCACATGGAATCATAGACCAGATAGAGAGAGATTGTATGCGTATTTTAGGCATATTTCTGGTGATTCATATGGACCCCGTGGAGCAGAGGGACGAGAGGGTGAGAGAACTTCGCCAGTTGGCCGAGCACACGATAGAAAATTTGGATTCTCGCCTGAGTCTGCATGACTTTCGAGTTCGCTGCAACAGGGAAAAATGCTATCTCTTCTTTGACTTGGTTGTGCCTAGAGAGTACGATGAGGGCATGAAAACGGCAGTGCGAAAAAAGATAGGGGAGGAGCTGAGAAAACAGCAAAAACAGGTCTATTGCGTGATTACCATAGAAAATAGTTATTGCTCGAAAAAAACCACTTGACAAATGGAAAAAAGTTCGGTATCATGTACAAGGTTGTGTGATTGGGCTATCGCCAAATGGTAAGGCAACGGACTCTGACTCCGTCATTTTCAAGGTTCGAATCCTTGTAGCCCAGCTCGCAGACAGCAGATAAAGAGTCTGGTCTGAGCTGCGTTCCCCTTTGTCTGGATTTGCTTCGCAAGAAGCGATGGGGAGAAGGAAAACAGAAGATTGGGCTATCGCCAAATGGTAAGGCAACGGACTCTGACTCCGTCATTTTCAAGGTTCGAATCCTTGTAGCCCAGCTGGCAAGACAGGTCTTAAATTTTGAAGCGTCAAGATTTAAGACCTGTTTTCGTTCAGAAGACTTTTTGGTTGCACCTCAAAATCATATATGTTATACTGAAGAAAATTTTACTTGATTTTTAAATAGTGGTGCGATATTTTGTAAAAGTAAGTGCGTTATGAGATTTCAGGGACTGTCTTTGTCTAAAAATATAAAAGTATACCTTGACAAAAGAGTAATACCCATGTATAATAATTTTTGCAGTTTTGATTGTTAAAGAAATCGTATATTGGGCTATCGCCAAATGGTAAGGCAACGGACTCTGACTCCGTCATTTTCAAGGTTCGAATCCTTGTAGCCCAGTTTCAGCGCACTATGGAAGTGGTTCACTATCTGTAGTGCGTTTTTTCTATCTCACAGAATGTTTTGCGGTGAGAGAATTGGATGTGGAAGGGAGTTGCAGAGGGTTATGTATACATTTAAAAGTCGAATCCGCTACAGCGAAACAGATGCGAGCGGTACCTTATCTGTGACGGGAATTGTCAATTATCTTCAGGATTGTTCTACCTTTCATTCGGAGGACCGAGGAGTTGGAGTGGAGTATTTGCAGAGAGAGCATAAGATGTGGATGCTGACTTCTTGGAAAATTGAGATTATCAGACAGCCAAGATTAGGAGAATTCATTACAGTTGGTACATGGCCCTATGCCTTCAAGGGTATCTATGGGTTTCGGAATTTTGTAATCTGGGACGAGCAGGACAGGGAACTGGTCAGAGCAGATTCGGTCTGGTTTTTGTGCGACACAGAAACTGGAAGACCGATTCGTGTACAGGAGGCAGATGTGGCTGCCTATGGGAAGGAAGAACCTCGGCTTGATATGGAACCGATGCCAAGAAAAATAGTGCTTCCAACGGATTACGAGGAAGGCAGCCCCGTTGTGGTCAGCACGCATCATTTAGACACCAATCATCATGTCAACAATGCACAGTATATTGAAATTGCAAAGGAAGCATGGAACCACTCAGAACCCATACGAGACATTCGTGTGGAATACAAAAAACAGGCGGTGTTGGGAGATATCTTGATTCCGCATATCGGCAGACAGGCAAAGGAAGATGTTGTGGCTCTTTGCAGTGCAGAGGGACAGCCCTATGCGGTTGTTACTTTTGTCTGTGATGAAAGCGCAGAGCGGACCGATACCGGACGGGGAGTGCAGGCATCCGCTTCAAAGAATGTGCAGGAGGAGCAATACGGGAGGAAAAGATGATTGAATTAGGAAGAAAACAAACGTTGACGGTGGTAAGAGAGAAAGAGTTCGGTGTATATGTATGTGAGCCCGGTTTTGAGGACGTGGCGGTGCTTTTGCCCAGAAAGCAGGTTCCTGAGAATACAAAGATAGGCGATGCGTTGGAGGTGTTTATTTACAAGGATTCCGAGGATAGATTGATTGCGACAACGGCAACCCCAAAGCTTGAGGTGGGACAGTGTGCTGTCTTGGAAGTGCAGGAAGTCAATAAGGTCGGTGCCTTTTTAAATATGGGGATGGAAAAGGATCTGCTGCTGCCGTATCGGGAGCAGAGTTATCCGGTCAAAAAAGGGGATCAGGTGTTGGTGGCTCTCTACATTGATAAGAGCAATCGTCTGGCGGCAACCATGCATGTGTATCCGTATTTGCAGGCCGATTCCCCTTATCAGAAGGAAGACCATGTGAGGGGACATATCTACGAGATTAAGCCGCAGTTTGGAGCTTTTGTGGCGGTGGATGATAGGTATTATGGCTTGATTCCAAGAAGAGAATTTTTTCCAGAGTGTGAGATAGGAACTCTGGTGGAGGCGAGAGTTCTTTCGGTGCGTGAGGACGGAAAACTGGATTTGAGTCTGCGGGAGAAGGCCTACGTGCAGATGAACACAGATGCCCAGAGATTGTTGGAGATGATTGAGGCTTACGATGGAATTTTTCCTTATACAGACAAAACTTCGCCAGAAGTGATAAAAAAACAGCTAAAACTGAGCAAAAATGCCTTTAAGAGAGCGGTCGGACACCTGTTAAAAGAAAAGAAAATCAGCATGACAGACAAAGGAATTGAATTGCTCGGATAGTTCCGTCAGAAGTGAATAAGAAAAGACAATTTCGATAAGATTATTTTGTATTTCTTAGTAATTATTATAATTGAATATACAAAGTAAACAAAACCAAAAAATTTTTTTTGGTAATTAGAGATATGGTCAAATCCTGCTTTTTCATGTATAGTAAACGTATCACAAATGAAGAGGACAGGCAGTGTGGGGCTGCCGGGACATCATTAAGTAGAAGCTATCAAGGAATAGAGGAGGAGAAACAGCATGGCTAGTTTATCACTGAAAAACGTAACAAAAGCATATCCAAATGGATTTGTTGCAGTAAAAGATTTCAATTTGGAGATTGCAGATAAGGAATTCATTATCTTCGTAGGACCATCTGGTTGTGGAAAGTCTACAACCCTTCGTATGATTGCAGGTCTTGAGGATATTTCTTCCGGTGAGTTATATATCGATGGCAAGTTAATGAACGATGTGGAGCCGAAGGACAGAGATATCGCAATGGTATTCCAGAACTACGCTCTGTATCCACATATGTCTGTGTACGATAACATGGCATTTGGTCTGAAGCTGAGAAAGACACCAAAGGACCAGATCGACAAGTTGGTTCAGGAGGCTGCAAAGATTCTGGACTTGACACATCTGTTAGACCGTAAGCCGAAGGCTCTTTCCGGTGGTCAGAGACAGCGTGTTGCTATGGGTCGTGCAATCGTTCGTAACCCGAAGGTATTCTTGATGGACGAGCCGCTGTCCAACCTGGATGCAAAGCTGAGAGGTCAGATGCGTGTTGAGATTTCCAAGCTGCATCAGAGACTGGAGACAACCATCATCTACGTAACACATGACCAGACAGAGGCTATGACACTGG
>JAUNGR010000028.1 GCA_030524485.1 bacterium
ATCGTATCATATACTTGATTAAAGCACAATATTACTAGTGAAATTTACGCCATTCGTCCCATCACCGAAAGGGAATGGGTTTTCTGGCTGATTAATTATAAATACGTAAGATGTAAAATCATTTTCTGACAAATTTCTCATCCCAAACTTCTCTGCTTTCCTATCCTTATTTTCTCCGCTACCTGCCCTAAAAAACACCAAACCATACCGACAATATGCCATAGGAAAGCGGCTGATGCAGCAAATAAATGAGCAGTGCATTTCGCCCTATCCAGTCTAGTTTGGGCAATGGCCTTCCCTGCAAACAATTCCAAAGCTTTCGATTTTCCCCACTTCGATACAGAAAATATCCGCACAAAAACAGGAAAAACCACGGAACAAGTGAAAAATAGTCCGTAGAATAAAAACCTGAATGGGGAAAACCCAGATAAGTGGTCAAAGGATTGCGATAAAGTGCAGAAGGCAGCTTTACAAGCCGCAAGCCCTCAAAGCCCAAATAGCCCTCATTCACATTCCGAAATACGAAAAAGAGAAAGGCACTGCCCACAAGTCCCCCTTTTGCCGAAATCTTTTTCAACAAAGGCTCCATTCCCCAAAGCAACAGCATGGAGGAACCCAGAAGCGTCAAAATACCAAACAGCACCCTATCCTCTGGCATCGCCACCAAAGTGACAAGACTAACCAGCACACCAGCACCAAACACCTCCAAGCCCCTTCTTAAATGCCGCTTTCCCAAGGAATAGCAAAAACCAGAGAGCAGAATAAAAGTCCAACAAATACACTGCTGCCACACATAGGCTCCTGCACTTTGATACCACTTCCAATCCATACCAAACAGATAGACCAAATCCCAAGTCACATGATAAGCCACCATACTGATTACATTCACTCCTCGCAGATGGTCCAGTCTATGATAACGCATTCTTCTTCTCTCCTTCCTCTGCCACTTCCACTCTCACCTCAATGTTTGCCTTCGTATTAATCTCATCTTTTTATCCCTTGTGTGCTTTGCACTTGCAAACCTTATCACCTGTGTTATACTAGAACTAGATTTATTTTACCAATCCCCAGTGGCTTCGTCAATGGGAGTGAGTCACCTACACGGAAACCCATCATGAATCGAAATAGAATAGGAGAATTTTTATGAGAAAAAGAATTTTAGTCGTTGGAGGTGTCACCGGCGGAGCATCCACAGCAGCCCGCTGCCGCCGTTTGGATGCCGATGCAGAAATTATTGTCTTTGAACAGGGTGCACATGTCTCATACTCGAACTGTTGCCTCCCCTACCACTTGAGTGGCACGGTAAAAGACAGTCGTTCCTTGATTTTGATGACCCCCGAACGCTTCCAAAAACAGTATGACATTGAGGTTCGGGTTAAAAACAGAGTAACCGCTATTCATCCAGACGAAAAAACCATCACGGTCTGCGACCTTACGAACCATCAGACCTACACCGAAGCCTACGATACCTTGGTCCTTTCCACTGGTGCCTCCCCCATTCTTCCGGAAAGCATTGCCGGTATCCATGGTCCACAGGTATTTTCTATCCGCAATGTCACAGATATTCAACAATTGAAGCAGTATATCGACGAACATCAAATCAAAAAGGCAGCCGTTATCGGTGGTGGCTTCATCGGCATTGAGACAGCGGAAAATTTGACTCTTGCTGGAATTTCTGTCAGCCTAATTGAAGGCAGCAACCAGATTTTGGGGCAGTTTGATTATGATATGGTCCAGACTCTCCACAAAGAAATGATGGACCACGGCGTTTCCCTTCATCTTTCCAGTGTTTTGAGCGAAATCAGAGAACACAGCATCGTGCTTCGTAACCAGAATTCCCAAGCTCTCCTAGAATTGGAGGCTGATTTGGTGGTCATGGCCATTGGCATTCGCCCCGAAACTACACTGGCAATAGAGGCTGGCCTACAAATCGGTGAGACTGGGGGCATTTTGGTCAACCACAACTATCAGACCAGCGATTCTAATATTTATGCAGTGGGAGATGCCATTGAGAGTTTTCATCGTCTGCTTCACAAGCCGGGTCGTCTCGCACTGGCAGGTCCTGCTCAAAGACAGGCCAGAGATGCGGCAGACCACATTTATGGAAAAGAGGCTACCAACACCGGTTTCATCGGTTCTTCCTGTCTGCGAGTATTTGAACAAAACGCTGCCAGCACCGGTTTGAACGAAAAAACTGCCACCGAGGCAGGGATTCCCTATCAATTCGCCTATCTACTTCCCAGTGACAAAGTCAGTTTGATGCCAGACAGCCACTATATGCAGTTTAAGCTGCTTTTTGAAGTTCCGACCGGACGTATCTTGGGAGCACAGGCCATAGGAAAAGGCAGTACCGATAAACGCATCGATGTGATTGCTACCTTAATTTCTATGGGTGGCACTCTGGAGCATCTAAAGAACTTGGAACTTTGCTATTCTCCAGTCTTTGGCACAGCGAAGGACATTGTAAATGTCGCAGCTTTAGTCGGACTGAATCTACTCAACCAAAGTTACCGTCAGGTTCCCGTTTCTTTGGTACGCTCCCTTGTGGAGAACAATGCTTGCATCATTGATGTCAGAGAAGAGGCAGAATACAAAAATGGGCATCTTCTCACTGCCAAAAACATTCCCTTAAGTCAGCTTAGAGAACGCATGGAAGAAATTCCGAGAGACATTCCAGTATATCTGCACTGCCGCACCAGTCAGCGTAGCTACTATGCTATCTCCTGCCTTCAGGGACATGGTTACAAAAACCTCTGGAATATCTCCGGTTCTTTTCTAGGGATTAGTCTGTATGAATACTTTAATGATAAGACAGAGGGACGAACACCGATTGTGACTGCTTATAACTTTAAATAATAATACAACGGAGATGATTCGCCTGATGACGAATCATCTCTATGAATGGAAGTGAAATACTATGCCAAAAGTTCCACATTTGGTTCAATATCAGGGAAGTAAAAGAGGCTTAGCTCCAGAAATTATCCGTTATTTTCCTAATACAATCAACCGATTAATAGAACCTTTTTCAGGTACTTGTGCAGTTTCTATTTTAACTGCTCTTCAACAAAGAGCCAATTCCTTTTGGCTTAATGATATTAATCAACCACTATCAAACTTAATGGAAATGTGCGTTCAAAATCCACTTGAACTTTCAAAACAATATGAAGATATTTGGCAACGCCAATTTCAAGATGCCCAAAATCATATTCATTATTATTATGAAATCAGGGATGCATTTAATGATGGCTCCAAAGACCCTGCAAAAATGCTTTTTTTATTAGCAAGAGTAGTAAAGGGAGCAATCCGTTACAATGCTCAAGGGATTATGAATCAATCTTGTGACAAAAGGCGCTATGGTACAAGACCCAATATTATAAAAAATAATGCTTTAGCGATTTCATCTTTATTAGATGGAAAAACTATTTTTACCAGTTTAGATTACAAGGATGTTCTACAAAAAGCACAACCTGGTGACTTCATTTATATGGACCCTCCTTATCAAGGAACTTCTCAAAAAAATCTTGCTAAAGATAGTCGCTACATTCAAGGTATCGATTTTGATGAATTTATCGCTGAACTTGAGAAGTTAAATAATCGTGGTATTGATTTTATTGTTAGTTATGATGGACAAACTGGTGATAAAGTCATTGGAAAATGTTTGCCAGATACTCTTGGATTAACTCATCTGTATCTTAATGCAGGAGTTTCCACCCAAGCAACCCTAAACGGTCAAAAAGCAATTACCTACGAGTCTTTATACCTAAGCAAAAATATCCACCTTTAATATTAAATTGCTCTCATTTCAGTTATCATTTTAGGAGATTATTATATGAATATACCCAAAGATTTTAAAGAAAAATTAGACTCTGTTACTAACAAACGAGCTAGATTTGTAATCGATACTATCTTAGAAAAGGGCTATTGTAGCACAGAAGATTTAAGAAATGGGGGATATGAACATGCACCGAGAGCAGCTAGAGATGTCAGAGAATTGGAAATTCCTCTAGAAACCATTCACATAAAAAATAGTTCTGGAAAAACAATAGCAGCATATAAATTAGGAAATTGGGAGCAAGCAAAAAATTCTAACATTTTAGCAAAAACTAGCGGGCGAACTCAACTCTCAGAAAAGCTTAAGATTGCCTTAATTGCTCGATATGGTTGTAAATGTAATTTATATGGAGAAATATATCCCGAACGTTTATTACAGCCTGACCACCGAATTCCTTATGAAATTGGTGGAGACCCAGATGATATGTTAAATACAGATTACTTTATGCTCCTATCTCCCTCTGCGAACCGTGATAAATCTTGGGCTTGTGAACATTGCTCTAACTGGAAAGTAAAAAATAAAAATGTCTGTCAGTCCTGCTATTATGCTTTTCCTGAACACTATACTCATATTGCAGATGCTGTAGAAAGAAAAATAGACCTTATTTTTAAAGAAGATGAAATTAATTTATATGAAGAAATTCTTAAACAAGCAAACACAGAAAATATTAGCATTCAACAATTTACAAAACGAATGCTAGAATACTATAAAAACCACCGATAAATCATTATTTTCTTGGAGGTAATAAACATGGCAGCCGTAAATATGACAGAAGGGAACAGCACCAAACATCTAATTCGTTATTCCGTTCCCCTCATACTGGGAAATCTCTTTCAGCTCACTTACAATGCAGTGGATTCCATGATTGCTGGACGTTTTATCGGCAAGGAAGCACTAGCGGCAGAGGGCACTGCCAGTCCGGTTATGAACATTATCATTTTAGGAATTTCCGGTATCTGTATGGGAGCTTCTGTCTTAATGAGTGAATTTTTTGGTGCGAAACGTTATGATGAATTAAAACAGGAAATGGCAACCACCGTCCTCTTCGGCTGTTGGTTTTCTATTTTGGTAGCTCTTGTTGGAGCCTTTGCTTCTTCCCCTCTGCTTCGTATCCTACAGGTTCCAGAAGAAATCCACGATATGGCTTCCATTTACCTTTCCATCATCTTTCTTGGTGCACCATTTACCTATTTTTACAATGCCATTTCCGCTGCCCTCAAAAGTGTCGGGGACTCCAAAACTCCTCTTCGCTTTCTCGCCTTTTCAGCCGTTTTAAATGCGGTTTTGGACTTGATTTTTATTGGCTTACTCGGTTTTGGTATTGTTTGTTCTGCCATGACAACGGTGATTGCAGAGGCAGCTTCCGCTCTGCTCTGTATCGCTTATGTATACAAAAAAATTCCTCTGCTCCAGCTAAGGAGAGGGGAATTTCAATTAAATCCTGCCCTGTTGCGTCAAACTCTTCGTTATGGCAGCATCACGGCCTTACAGCAGTCCTGCCAACCCATAGGAAAACTCCTGATTCAAGGAGCCATCAATCCCATGGGGGTGGATATCATTGCTGCCTTCAATGCCGTTAACCGCATTGATGATTATGCCTTCACACCAGAACAAAGTATTTCTCATGGTATCACTACCTTTGTTGCCCAAAACCGAGGAGCCAGAAAACAAGAACGGATTCGCTCTGGCTTTCGGCAGGGACTTCTTCTGGAATTTTGTTACTGGGTGCTGATTTTTTCTATCATTACCATAGGCAAACGACCATTTATGAGTCTCTTTGTGACGGAAGGCAACACAGCCATCATAGAACTTGGCAGCAGCTATCTGACTTTGATGGCTGTATTCTATCTATTTCCGGCCTTCACCAACGGCATCCAAGGCTTTTTTAGAGGCATGGGAAAGATGAGCGTCACTCTGCTTGGAACCTTTATTCAAACCAGCCTGCGTGTCATTTTCGTCTATCTTTTGACTCCGCACCTTGGTATGAGAGGGGTAGCTTTCTCCTGTGCCATCGGTTGGAGCGTCATGCTTCTGGTCGAAGTTCCTTACTATTTCTTTTTTTGGCACAAACAGAAAAACTAAACTACCTACAACACAACATTTCTACAAACTTTCTGCGGAATCTGGAAATCTTCCACACACAATGGGAAGATTTCCATTCCGGCAGCGAATTCCATCCAACATTTCTTTTTCCTGCTGCTCGTCCTTTAAGAAGACCGCATAGCGAAGTTCATATAGACTTCCCATATTTACAGTTTTCACACATTTTAACTCTGCTGATTTTGTGTATTTTAGGAAAATATCTTCAAAAATCCCCTGATAGTCCAAATTTTCGGGTATCGTAATCTTCAGCTCCCTTCTTCTCATAGAAACTTGTCCCACTGGAAGAGAAAGGACAAGAGCCATCACGCTTCCGATTCCAAGTGTCATTAAAAGGGCAATTCCTAGATAACCAGTTCCAACCGCTAATCCCACCGCCATCGCTAAAAAGATGCTCGCAATCTCTCTGGAATTTCCCGGAGCGGAACGGAAACGCACCAAACTGAAGGCTCCCATCACCGCTACACCAGTTCCAACGTTGCCATTCACCAACAAAATCACAGCTTGCACAATGGCTGGTAAAATAACCAAGGTAAGAACAAAATTTTTGCTGTATGTATTCTTGTAAGTATGTAAAACCGCCAGCACGCATCCCAATCCCAGTGCGACTGCCATGCAGATAAGCAACTGTTCCACCGAAACATCCGTTGCACTTGTGTTTGTCAATATGTTATGAAGCATAGATCTGCCCTCCTATTCCATGAACTCTCCGTATTTTTTGTTCTTCTTTTATTCTCTCGACTGCCCTTACCTGTGCCATCTGTTCCACCAGCTCCCTCTTATAGCAAGCTCCATACTTGGAGTAGGATGTGGGATAAATACCCAGCTCCGAAAACAAATGGCTCATCCAAACTGGCATGGCTCCTGGAATCTTTACCTCCATGAGAACCACTCCCACTGGAAGCAAAGTACTTCCATGACTTCCTTTCAACAACTCCAAGTCCTCTTTTCGATAGCGTATGTTCTCATCAAAGGTAACTCTAAGCTGTTCATCCTCATTTCCAAACAACGCAATCCTATCATATGCAATAAACATCTTGGGAAGCAACCTATAAAAAGAGTAGGCATAATCAATCTCTCTTAGAATCTGACTGTCCTTTTGTGGATACTTTCCCTCATAGAGATAGGCATTTGCTTCCTCTAAGGACAGCTGAACTCTTCTCTTATAGACAATCCCATCATATTTCTTTTTTAATTCCACGAACACCAAACTTCCCTCGCTGACTTTTCCATAAGCACGCAGTCTCAACTTTTCCTTATATACTGGCTTCTTGATAGAATGCTGAATCAACTCAAACTGCTCTGTATCAAAATAAATATTAGAAATCGTGTGCCTTCCATAATCATCCATGGTCATATGTCCAGTCAATTCCAATCTTATCCACTCATACTGTTCTGCTGTCAACAAATATTTCTTTTCGTAGCGTTTAAAAATTTCCTGTGCCATACCTATCACCCTTTCCTTTACTGGACACCTTCCTCTGATGGGCTACTCTCATTTGGCGGTACCTTTCCTTCCGGCGGCATATTTCCTTCTGATGGCATCAATGGTCTGCTCTCATCCGATGGTACCTTTCCCTCCGGCGGCATCGATGGTCTGCTCTCGTCCGATGGTACCTTTCCTTCCGGCGGCTGAACTCCCTCTGCTCCTGCTCCTTCTTCCGATGGTCTCGACTTCTCTGCTGCCTCACCTCTCCCAAAGCCTGCACCCTCCGGTCTTCCTCCACCTGCCCACATCTGACTCACTCCGTTGCTGTAACTGAGACCTTCTAGTACTATCTCCGTCTCTGTCTCACCAACTTTTAACGTATAACTACCATTTTCCTCAAGCTGTGGACTGCTAATCAACACAGCATGATAGGAATATGTAGGAGTCCAAGTTACGACTTCATTTCCATTGTTGTCTATCAAAGTCACTTCTGTACCTGCTTCTGCCCCTTCTATCGTCGTGCAAATCACTCCTTGCACCTCGGAATCCAAGCTTTGCAGCATAGCAGATGAACCAACCGCAACCAAAGTACCTCCTGTGATAGTTCCCTGTCCATCATAATCGACTGCCGTATCCGGCCCGCCTTCCGCCGTTGAAATGTAGATTTCTCCTCCGGATATCTCCAAATCTCCGTTGGAATCCAGACCATCTCCAGAGGCAGCAACCACAATAGTTCCACCTGAAATCCGGATAGCAGTATCCAGTGTGGTTGTTGTAGAGGCATCTGCTGCATTCATGCCATCGTCACTGGCTGTCACATCCATGTCGCCCCCATAGATTTCCACAACAGCTCCCTCCAATCCCTCATAGCTCTGAGAAATGGTAATGCTTCCATCGTGAATTTTTAAGATTTCATCGGCATGGATGCCATCGTCACCTGTCTGAATCGAAAATTCACCACCATAGATGCTCACATTCATAGAATGTAGGGCATCATCCGCACTATCCAACACAAAACTTCCGCCGTTCAGCAGCAAGCTTCCTTCCGCTTTAATGCCCTTTGTGCTGCTCCCTGTCTCTGCCTCCTCATCCGCCTCTGTACTATCTGTATTTTCCGTATTGTTTGTATTATTTGTACCATTTTCCCTTTCTGTATTGGGGGAGAACTGGAATCTCGGATTCCAATCCACATTCGCACTTTTGGGTTCGGCAGCTGCCACACCGCCTCCTGATGTGAGCTGGAACTCCCCACCGTCTATCTGTGCATCGCTTTCTGCACTCATGGCATCTCCCTCTGCCTCAATCACAAAACTTCCATCCTGAATATACAAATATCCCAAGCTTGCGTCATCCTTATTTTCCGCATGAATTCCATCTTTCCCACTTGTGATATGAAAACTTCCTCCTGCAATGCTCACATTATCCTTTCCATCCAAACCATGCTCTTCTGCTGTTATCACATAGGTTCCGCCTGTGACCACCAAACTGTCCTTACACACCACAGCATGACCAGCCTCTGCCGTTATCGTAAGAGAACCGGAACCCTGAAGAGTCAAGTCCGATTTCGCAAACACAGCCGCATCAATGTGATTCTCATCCACTGCTACATAGCTTCCGCCATTGGAAAGAGTGCTCGTTGTACCTGTAGGCAGAGTCAAAAATACCTTGTCAGCCTCTCTCACATAAATAGCCGCTGAGTCTTCATTATTTATGGAAACACCATCCAACACCAACTGAACCTTATCGGAATCCCCAGCATCCACGATTATCATTCCATTTTCCAGAGTTCCTGTCAAAATGTAGGTTCCAGCATCTTTTATCGTGATGGTTGTGCCCGAAATTTCCACATCCTCGGAGTCACAAACCGCCGAAGTTCCATTTAAAGTGATGGTTTTGCTGCTCTCCTCATAGCTACTATCAAAGTCCCTGTCGGAAAATTCTTCCGCCGCCAAAAATAAGCTCTCGCTTTCATTTGAATCATTTAAATTAGAGGAAGTGCTTCCAGTGGACTCCTCTGTCGAAAGACTGCTGCTTCCTGTGCTATCTGTCTGCGTCGGAGCATTTTGACCACAACCTGCAAGCACCGCTGCCATCACCAAAAAGGACATTCCCCTCACAGAAGCTTTCCTATATTCTCTTTTCCTCATAGTTATCCTCTCCTTATCTTTATCGCTTGTATCTTTATTACTGGTATCTCTATCACTTCTTTTTTGGTTTCTGTATCTTATCTCGGTCTCTTATTTCTGTCTTTTGTCATTGTGAAGTGCTTTGATGGATGCTATGATACAGACACAACCCTAAATAAACCTAAAATTAACAAAAAAATTTTTTCCAAAGCTTTTTTCAATTTTTTATGGTGGTTTTTAAGGTAGTTTTTAAGTTTTTGTCTTATATTTTTAGAATCAAGAAGGAGGAGGAACATAGAAATATGAGATTATTGCTCGCTGAAGACGAAAAAGCACTCTCCCGTGCCGTCACTGTCATTTTAGAACGCAGCCATTATACCGTTGATACTGCTTACGATGGTGAGGAAGCCATCGACTACCTGATGGCTGGAAATTATGACGGCATTATCCTAGATATCATGATGCCAAAGAAAAATGGACTGGAAGTCTTAAAATTTCTGCGTCAGAAGGGAGATTTGACTCCTGTGTTGATGCTAACTGCCAAATCCGAGATTGATGATAAAGTTTTGGGCTTGGATTCTGGAGCCAATGATTATCTAACCAAGCCCTTCGATGCCAAGGAGCTTTTGGCTCGCATCCGTGCCATGACCAGAAAACAGAGCGTTCAGGGAAGTTCTAAGCTCACAGTCGGAAATATCACTCTTGACCGTGCCACCTTTGAACTTTCCTCCCCTTTTGGCAGTTTTCGCCTTGCCAATAAGGAGTTTCAGATGCTGGAGCTTTTGATGTGCAATCCCAAACAACTGATTTCCACCGAACGCTTTATGGAACGAATCTGGGGCTATGACAGCGACGCAGACTTAAGTGTAGTCTGGGTCTATATCTCCTATTTGAGAAAAAAACTGGCCTCTCTTCATGCCAATATCCAGATTAAGGTGAGCCGAAATGTCGGCTATTCTTTGGAGGAAAAGACATGATACGAAAACTTCGCAAAAAATTCATTGCCATTTCCATGCTCTCCCTGTTTGCTGTCCTCTTTTTTATCATCAGCACCAGCACAGCTCTCAGCTATTATCAGCTGATACAGGAAGCGGACGATACCCTCAAAACGTTACAGGAAAATAATGGTGCCTTTCCCAAGGGAACTCATCTTTTTCGCTCTCCAGAGCTTCCCTTTGAATCCCGCTATTTCTCTGTACAGCTCACCAATCAGGGCAATCTGATTGCGGCAGACACCAACCAAATCGCAGCGATTGACCGAAATACTGCTATTTCCTATGCAGAAAATATACTGGCCTCTGACAAAGTCCAAGGTTTTGTTGGCACCTACCGCTATGCGGTACAAGATTTAGCCGAGGGAAAACGCATCATTTTCTTGGATTGCAGCCGCAGCTTTTACCATTTTCAAAATTTTTTCATTACCAGCCTTGTCATTGCTACTTTAGGTATGGCAGCCGTTCTGATTCTGATTATCCTTTTCTCCAAACGCATCGTTCAGCCAGTGGCAGAAAGCTACGAAAAACAAAAACGCTTTATTACCGATGCCGGACACGAAATCAAAACGCCACTGGCGATTATCCGTGCCGATGCGGATGTGTTGGAAATGGATTTGGAAAACAACGAATGGATTTCGGATATCAAAGAACAAACCAGAAAGCTCACGGATTTGACCAACGACTTGATTAGCCTTTCCCGCATGGATGAGGAGCAGCTACCGCAGCAGTTGAGCAACTTTTCTCTCTCCCAGTTAGCGGAGGAATCCGTACACTCCTTTCAAGCAATGGCTGTCTCCCAGAAAAAGAACTTTCAGGTACAGATTGCTCCCAATCTTACCTTACACGGAGACCCCAAAATGCTTGCCCGACTTCTCTCCATTCTTTTGGACAATGCTCTCAAATATTGTCCCGCACAGGGAGAGATTGATTTTATGCTGACTCGACACGGGAAGTCTGCCCGCCTAGAACTTACAAACAGTGCCACAAACATACAGAGTTCAGAGCTTCCTCACCTGTTCGACCGCTTTTATCGGACTGACCAGTCCCGAAACTCCCAGACTGGCGGATATGGCATAGGACTTTCCATCGCCAACTCCATCGTAATGGCTCATAAGGGGAAAATTTCTGCCTCCACCAAAGATGGGAACTCCCTCACCATGACCGTCACGCTGCCCTTACTCTGAAAGTCCCACTGCCGATAGGCAGCACTAAGTTCAGGGATGCCGAGTGCATGAAGGTTTATCTTAATACCGATTAGAAAGCAGGTGTGTTTTTGACAACAGAAGAATTTTACGGCTCTTCCTTACTGCTTCTTCAACAAGCAGAAGGACAACTCAAAAATGACTTAACCGAATACTCCAACAGACACAAGCAAGAGGGGAGCCTTGATGGCATCCAAAGCATCTGCTCTCGCATCAAAACCCCCGAAAGCATGATAAAAAAATTGCAGATGCGAGGTCTTTCCACTGACCTTACATCTGCTCTCTATCTTGTTCATGACGCTCTGGGAATCCGTGTCATCTGTTCCTTCACCGAAGGGGTGTATCACTTGGCAGAATACCTGAGAAAGCAAAGTAGCTTTCAAATCCTCCAAGAAAAGGACTATATCTCCTACCCCAAAGCCAACGGTTATCGCAGTTATCATATGATTTTGCAATTTTGTGAGGGACGTACATCCGGACTGTTTGCAGAAGTCCAAATCCGCACCATAGCACAGGATTTTTGGGCCAGCCTCGAACATCAAATCAAATACAAACACCAGATTCCTCACGAGGCACTGATACAACAGGAACTCAAACGCTGTGCGGACGAGATTGCCTCCCTAGACTTAACCATGCAAACCATCCAAGAACTCATCCATCCCAATTCCAGCGATTAGAGCCTACACTTCCTCAATGTATTTCACGCCTTCCAACGCTGCAAACTCCTTTATCACGTCCATATGTTTGCAGCGTCCGCTTATCTTTATCGTGAACATGCTCACCACCATGCCCTTGGAGGCTCCCCTTCCCTTGGAAATCTGCATGTCCAACACCTGTATCTTTTCCTCTTTGCAATATTCGATAAATTGATTCATGGTTTCTGTAGAAGAAAAATTTAAATATAAATGCAGAAAGCGAGATCTAGCTTGCATATAATGGTCTAACTTTTGCAAAATTGTCATCACCAAAAGCACAGCCACACCGGCTGCAATCGCTCCCTCATAAAAACCAATGCCAATTGCGAGGCCGATACAAGCCGCTGCCCAAAGCCCCGCCGCTGTCGTGAGTCCTCTCACCTTGTTTTTCTGGGTAATCATAATACTTCCCGCTCCCAAAAAACCAATTCCGCTGATCACCTGCGCCCCCAATCGGGATGGGTCTCCCGATTGAAACGCTGTGCTAATATACTGATTTGTCATCATAACCAGACTGGCTCCAAGGCATACTACCATATAGGTACGAAAACCGGCCGGTTGATTCTTGCTTCCCCTCTCCAAGCCGATAATGCCCCCAATTATCAGAGATAGGACAATACGCTCAACAATGCCTCCTACCGTAAGTTCCCTTAAAACCAGCACTTCATTCATTCTTTTCTCTCCTGCTTTTCCCTCCGTGATACCGGATGCCCCGCACAAACGGCTCCTGCTTTTTCCTTACTAGTCTCATTATAAGAATTTAACTTGGGAAATGCTAGCCCTTTCTTGCCTGTTTTTTTAGGATTCTTGCTCTCTTTTCCTCTATCCAAACCTAGATTTCTATCATCCAGTTCTTTACTCCAGCTCAAACGCTCCGGTATATAACTGGTAATACTGTCCCTTCTGGCGAATCAAGTCCTCATGGTCGCCCTTCTCTATGATTCTTCCATGGTCTAACACAATAATGACATTGGAATTCTTCACCGTAGAAAGTCTATGTGCAATCACAAATACCGTTCTTCCCTCCATCAAGGCATCCATACCTCTCTGTACAATGGCTTCGGTTCGTGTATCAATTGAGGAAGTCGCCTCATCCAAAATCATAACTGGCGGGTCTGCCACAGCTGCACGAGCGATGGACAGGAGCTGTCTCTGTCCCTGAGACAAATTGGAGCCACTTCCGGAAAGCTGCGTCTGGTAGCCATCCGGCAAACGAGTGATAAAATCATCCGCTCCCGCAAGCTTTGCGGCAGCCATACACTCCTCATCCGTCGCATCCAATTTTCCATAGCGAATGTTCTCCATAACCGTTCCTGTAAACAGGTTGGTATCCTGAAGCACAATCCCCATGGAGCGACGCAGATCGCTCTTCTTGATTTTATTGATGTTGATGCCGTCATAGCGAATTTTTCCATCCGCAATGTCATAAAAACGGTTGATCAGGTTGGTGATGGTCGTTTTTCCGGCACCAGTCGCACCGACAAATGCCACCTTTTGTCCCGGTTTTGCATACAGAGTGACATTGTGTAGAATGGTTTTTCCAGGAACGTATTCAAAGTCCACGTCAAACATTCGTACATCGCCATTTAACTTTGTGTAAGTTACCGTTCCATCTGCCTGATGTGGATGTTTCCAAGCCCACATTCCTGTTCTCTCTGGTGTCTCTGTCAGCACACCATTTTCTTCCTTTGCGTTGACCAGAGTGACATAACCCTCATCTGTCTCCGCTTCCTCATCCATCAAATCAAAGATACGCTGCGTTCCGGCAAGACCCATTACCACCGCATTGACCTGACTGGATACCTGATTGATGTTTCCCACAAACTGCTTGGTCATATTCAGGAAAGGAACCACAATGCTAATTCCCAAAGGCAATCCGGAAAGGCTCAGATTCGGCACCTTGGCATACAGCAAAATTCCGCCTGCCAGTGCAACAACCACATAAAGCACATTTCCGATGTTATTTAAAATCGGTCCCAAGATATTGGCATAACGGTTTGCGTGCTCGGACTCATGGAAAAGGGCATCGTTCAATCTATCAAAGTCCGCCTCACTCTCCCTCTCATGACAGAACACCTTCACAACCTTCTGACCAGTCATAATCTCCTCGATAAAGCCTTCCACCTTACCGACTGCTTCCTGCTGTCTCAAGAAAAACTTTGCAGACTTGCCGCCTACGGTCCTTGTGATGAAGAACATCAAAACCGTTCCCAACACAATGACAAGCGTCAGCCACACACAATAATAAATCATGATGAAGAACACCGTCATCACGGTGATAGCAGAGATCAACAGCTGCGGAAAGCTCTGAGAAAGCATCTGACGCAACGTATCGATATCGTTTGTGTAATGGCTCATGATGTCGCCGTGGTTATTGGTGTCAAAGTACTTAATCGGCAGATATTGCATCTTTCCGAACATTTTCTCACGCAGCTTCATCAAGGTTCCCTGCGTGATAAAGGCCATCATCTGATTGAAGGCAAGGCTTGCTGCCAGAGACAGAAGATAAAATACGACCAAAATGCCAACCATGCCCAAAATACGACTGCCTATCTCACTCCACTCACCAGTCTGCCAGTTTTCTTCCACAACCGCGATGATATTCTGCATAAACACAGCCGGAATCGCTCCGACTACCGCACTCAGCACGATACAAATCACAACCGCCGGAAGCATCACCGGATAAAATTCATGAACCGTCTTCAAAAAACGGACGATGGTTCCTGTATTTCCTCTATTGTTCATCGCTGTCGCCTCCCTTGTTCTGTGAAGTATAAATCTCACGGTAAATCTCATTTTCCTGCAACAATTCCTCATGTGTGCCTATGGCATTGATTTTTCCGCCTTCCATCACAATGATTCTATCGGCATCCTGCACGGAAGAGATACGCTGTGCAATGATGATTTTTGTGGTAGAAGGAATGTATTTTTTCATCGCCAGACGGATTTTTGCGTCTGTCTTGGTATCCACTGCACTGGTGGAGTCGTCCAAAATCAAGATTTTGGGCTTCTTTAAGAGGGCACGAGCGATACAAAGTCTCTGTTTCTGACCTCCGGACACGTTTGCTCCGCCCTGCTCAATGTAAGTATCGTATTTCTTCGGGAACTGCTGGATGAACTCGTCGGCACAGGCCATCTCACACACAGCCTGAATCTCCTCGTCGCTCGCTTCCTTGTTGCCCCAACGCAGATTTTCTTTGATGGTTCCAGAAAACAGAATGTTCTTCTGTAACACCATCGCAACCTCATTGCGCAGCGTGTCAAGGTCATACTGTCTCACATCCAGACCGCCTACCTTCACCACACCTTCCGTCGCATCGTACAGACGGGAGATGAGCTGCACCAGAGAAGATTTGGAAGAACCCGTTCCGCCGATGATGCCTATGGTCTCACCAGAACGAATGTTCAGATTGATGCCCTCCAGAGCATTTCTCTCTGCCCGTTTGGAATATTTAAAATTCACCTGCTCAAAGGAGATGGAGCCATCCTTTACCTCATACACCGGATTCTCCGGATTGGAAAGGCTGCTCTTTTCTGCTAACACCTCTGAAATTCTCTTTCCCGATTCCTCAGCCATAGTAACCATAACAAAAATCATGGAAATCATCATCAAACTGTTCAACATCATAAAGCTGTAGGTCAGCAATGCGGAGAACTGTCCGATGTCCAAAGCCAAGCCTCTCGTTGTGATGATGGTGTAGGAGCCGTAGGACAGCACAAAAACCATAACCGCATACATACAAAACTGCATCATAGGTCCGTTGAAGGCCAAAATTCGCTCGGCTTTTGTGAAATCTCTGCAAACATCCTCAGCGGCATCGTTAAATTTCGCCTGCTCAAAGTCCTCACGAACAAAAGATTTTACCACTCTCGCCGCTTTGATATTCTCCTGAATGGAGCTGTTGAGTCTGTCATATTTTTTGAAGACTCTCTTAAACAGAGGCATAGTCTTGCTGATAACCAAAGCCAAGCCGCCGCCCAAAAGCGGAATCAAGACCACAAAAATCCAAGCCATTCTGCCGCCCATGATAAAAGCCATGGAAAAAGCAAAAATCAACATCAAAGGAGCACGGATAGCGATACGAATAATCATCATATACGCTGTCTGCACGTTGGTGATGTCGGTTGTCATTCTCGTCACAAGCGATGAAGTCTGAAATTTGTCAATATTCTCAAACGAATACTGCTGTACACTGCGAAACATATCCCGCCTCAAATTCCGTGCCAGACCACAGGATGCAGTTGCACAAGTGGAACCTGCCATGGCTCCAAAGAACAACGACAGTCCTGCCATCACGACCAGAATAATCCCATATTGAGCAATCACGCTCAACTCACATCCGTCTCGGATTTCATTAACCAATCTGGCAATCAAAAAAGGGATGATACATTCCATCACCACTTCTAGAGATACCAGAATCGGAGTCTGAATGGAAGCCTTTTTGAACTCCCGAATGCTTTTCAATAATTCTCTCGTCATCTCTTGTTTTCCTTTCCACAAATTTAAAACAGCGTGTAGTCTTGGCAACCGGTTTTAGGCCTTTTCGCTACACGCTGCTTGATTATTCTAACATCTGCTTTTTTAAAAGTCAATACTTACTTTCCTAACTTTTTACTCTGAAAGTGTTGTCAAGCGACTGGGCAGACTGGATGCTCGCATCCAAGGATGCACAGGCATTTGACAACCAAGCCTGTATGAATCAGTAGGGCGATTGCCCGGATTATGAATACAGGCGGCGATTGCAGGTTGCTGGGCACCGGTGATGCCTGTTTGGCAACGACCGGAGCGGAGCGTAGACCGCAAAGCACGGAGCAATCGACTTTCATACATCGTGGTGATTCGCCACAGGCGAATCCTGTCCGTTTACTCTGTTTTTTCGGCAGTTTGGACAAATATACTGTATCTTTAAATCGTAGGACACTATGTCCTCCCCCAACTGTTCCTCTATCTTCTTTGTGAAATCCTCCAGTGTGACATCCGCAAGACTCTTACAAACCTCGCAAATCAAATGGTCATGTCGAGTGGTTCTGTCGTAGCGGTCTGGCTCTCCTTCCACCGATACCTTCCGAATGCGTCCCTCATTGGTCAGGCGATTGAGATTGTTATAAATCGTTGCCAACACAACCTTGGGATACTCCTTTTTCATCTCTAAAAATATCTGTTCTGCCGTTAAATGTCTGTCTGACTGCAAAACCACTGCTGCCACGGAATCTGTATATCTCGACAAGCTATTTCCTCCATTCAGAATTTTTTAGAATTTGAATTTTTCAAAAGAATTTAGACTAATTCTAATTTCATTTTATCTTATCCCATTTCAGATTCCTTGTCAAGACTCGCCAAAACTTAGATACCGACTTCTTTTTTCAATTTCGCTTTTCTTCTCCTTTATAATTTCTGCATCCGATATCCCACACCGATATGAGTCTGAATGTAGCTGGGAGCATCCCCGCCCTCGTCCAATTTTTTGCGCAGCGTCGCCATAAACACTCTCAAGGAAGCAATGTCGTTGTCCCAGCTGCTGCCCCAAATTTTCTGTGTGATAAAGGTATGAGTCAGAACTCTCCCCACATTTTTGGCAAGGAGACAGAGTATTTTGTATTCAATCGGTGTGAGATGCAATTCCTTCTCCCCTAGATAGGCACAACCTGCCACATAGTCAATGCGCAAAGCTCCGTTGATAAACTCTCTCTGCATCGCTCCCTGATTCTCCGCTGCTGCTAATCTTCGCTGTGTCACCCGCAGTCTTGCCAGCAACTCCTCCACCGAAAAGGGCTTGGTTAGATAATCATCCGCTCCCGCATCCAGTGCATCGATTTTATCCGTGTCCTCACTTCTCGCACTGATGACAATGATGGGAAGATTGGACCAAGTGCGAATCTTCTTGATGACCTCAATTCCGTCCATATCCGGAAGTCCCAAATCCAGCAATACCACATCGGGATTATGCGAGGAAGCCTGCAAAATAGCGGTTTCTCCCAAAGTAGCCGACAGGTAGTTATAATCATGTGCTTTCAAGGTCGTTGTAATTAGATTTCGGATGGGGGCATCGTCCTCCACCACAAGAATCAACATTTTATTCACGTATTTGTACCTCCTTCACCGGTAATGTAAAAATAAACACCGCTCCGTGCGGTTGATTATCCTGAACATGAATCTCTCCACCATGTGCTGTGATGATGGATTTGCAGAGGGAAAGTCCCAATCCCAAGCTTCTTCTGCTGTCCGCAATGCGATTGGAACCGCAGAAAAACATGTCAAAGACATGTGCCTTGTTCTCGTCTGGCACTCCCGCTCCGTCATCGGACACGGCTACCTCAATAAAGCCTTCCTTTCTCTTTGTGGAAATCACAATCTTAGAGTCCTCCGGTGTGTATTTGATGGCATTGTCCACCAAATTAATAATGACCTGCACAATCAATCTCGCATCCATCTTTACCACCAAAAATTCCTCCGAGTTTTCCACAAAAATCCGCCTTGCCCCTCTGTCCTTGCTCGTATGTTTGAGAGCTTCTGCTATCACATCATCCATCAATTCCTCTGACATGTGCAGCTGCATTCTTCCATCCTCAATTCTTGTGATAGAAAGCAGATTTTCCACCAGATTCACAAGCCACAGAGCATCGTCATAGATGTCCTCATAAATTTTTTGCTTGGTCTCCTCATCAAAATTGCGGCTGTTTGTCATGAGATTGCTGGCATTTCCGGAAATGGAGGTCAAAGGAGTCCGCAGGTCATGGGAGATGGAACGCAGCAGATTGGCTCTCAGCTGCTCATTTTTTGCCTTCACGTAGGCCGCTTCCTTCTCCTGTGCGTTCTTATAATTCTCAATTGCCAAGGCACATTCTCCAAGTATCGCCTGCACCAGACTGCTCTCAAAATAATCCAGCTCTTTGTCTTTGGCACAGATGCCAGCCACTCCATAAAGATTATCTTCCACCTGTATTGGCAGATAGCTTCCCTTCACCGCCGGAAATATCTCCGTTCCCACTCCTGCTTTCTGCCGATTTTGTACTGCCCAAATGGCAACCAACTTCTCGTTCTCCTCCGCCATGCTCAGGTCCTGTCCACTCTTTTTTTTGTCTTCGGAACAGAGATAGGGCGGCAGCAATTTCCCAGCCTCAAAGCGATAAATGGCAACCTCTCTCTTTAACAGCTTCACGAGCTGTTTGGCAACCTCCTCCATGATTTCCGCCTCTCCCTTGGCTCTCCCAAGAATACGGTCGGTATCCAACAAAATCTGAGCACGATAGGCTGTCTGTGCAGACTCACTGGCAAGCTTTCTCATCTTCGCCGTCAGGGTGGCCGTGATGGCACCGGCAAGAAACATAATCAAAAATGTCACTGGATATCCGTTTCCGTAGGCATAAAAAGAAAAGCGGGGTTCCGTGAATAAAAAGTTAAACAGCAACACAGCGGCGGCGGCACAGACAATGCTATAAATACGGCGACCAGTCACCATTGCCGTGATAAGCACACAGAGCAAGTATACGGTTATGATATTCGCTTCTGTGAATCCCAGCTTTCGGAACAAGGCACTCAAAAACGTAGCTGCCATCAGCGATACTACACAAACCAGAACGTTTCTCAGAAAAAGCATAAGACCCTGTCCACTGTCCGAATGCTCTTTGTAACTAGGATATGCCTTACTCGGACTTTCCTTCCTTTTAGCTTTTCTTGCTTTTTTCGCTCTCATCTCTCCCTTCATGTCTGCCTCCACCTTTTATGTTCTGTATCTATCTTATATGAGCTTTTCATCCTTTTGCCCCTTATGATACCGGATTGCTCCGCACGAGCTTCCCTTGCTATCCTCCTATTATAAATGAAAACACTTTTGGATATCCTTTAATTTTCCTAAGACCAACATGGTATCTGCTTTGGAGAGAATGGTCTCCGAAGTGACATCCATATTGAGTTTTCCATCTCTCTTAATCGCCATAATGTTAATTTTATGGATTCTACGGATATCTAAATAGGAGATACTTTTTTTATCCCAAGCCTCCGGAATGGATATCTCAAAAATAGAATATTCGCCATCCAACTCAATATAATCCATAATATGGTCTGCCGTATAGCGAATGGCTGTCCAAGAGGCAAGCTGTTTTTCCGGATATACCACCTCATCGGCTCCATTTCGCAACAGGAATTTCGCATGAATGTCTCTTGCAGCTCGTGCCACCACCAGCTGTGCTCCCATCTCTTTCAGCAGGGAAGTGGTTTCCAGTGAACTTTGGAAGTTATCTCCAATTGCAACGATGCACACGTCAAAATTATTCACTCCCAACGAATACAAGAAATCCTCGTCCGTGCTATCCCCAATCTGTGCATTCGTGACATAAGAGAGCACTGGAGTGAGTCTCTGCTCCTGTATATCCACCGCCATAATTTGATGTCCCAATTCATGCAGCTTCATTGCAATATGCCGACCAAATCTCCCTAAACCAATCAATAAAATCGATTTCATAATTATCACAGGCACAAAATGAATGCCATTCTCCTTCCTTAGTCTTATATGAGTTAGCAGTTTATATGATACCTTAGCCCACCATAATCTTCTCCTGCGGATATCGAGACTTGTAAGTTCCAAGCTCCGAATTCGTAGCAAAAATAATCGTCAGTCCTCCCACTCTTCCCAAAAACATCAACAAAATCAAAATTCCTCTGGACACTGCCCCCAACTGTGGTGTCACTCCCAAAGAAAGTCCCACCGTTGCAATGGCCGAGGCTGTTTCAAACAAACAGGTTAAAATCGGCAATCCCTCTATCCGGCTAATCACCATTCCTCCCGCCATGAACAGGGACACATACATGAGAAAGATGGCCGCTGCACTTCGTATGGTCTCTTCTGCAATCCTGCGTCCAAACATATGGGCATCTTGATGCCTGCGGAACACCGCCTGCATGACAGCAAACAACACCGCCATCGTGGTTGTCTTGATGCCTCCTGCAGTAGAACCTGTGGAACCTCCGATTAACATCAAAAGAATCATCAGAAAGATCCCCGTCTCACTCAACAAAGTCAAATCTGCCGTGTTAAAGCCCGCTGTTCTTGGAGTAACCGTCTGAAATAGGGAAAGTAGCAGCCTTTTTCCAGAACTTTCCTGCTGAAATTCCCCAAAATAAAAATATAAGGTCGGAAAAACAATCAAAAGAACCGTCATAGTCAAAACAATCTTACTCTGTACTCGATACTGCCGAAAATGAAATTTTTTTGTTTTTATTTCATTCCAAGTCAAAAAGCCCAAACCACCTACCAAAATCAACATCATGATGGTCAGGTTAATCACCCAATTATCTGCATAAGAAGTCAAAGAAGAAAAAGGCTGCCGAGTTCCCTGTAAGTCAAATCCCGCATTGCAGAAAGCCGAGACAGAATGAAAGATAGCATACCAGAGACCCCTTACCATGCCCTCTCTCTTACAAAAGATGGGAGCCATACAGAGAACACCTATCATCTCGATACAGAGAGCCGTCCGAACAATAAAATTGGTGAGCCGCACAATTCCTCCCATCTGAGGGGCCGAAATTGCCTCCTGAAGTGTACTTCTCTGCATCAAGCCTATCTTCTTTCCAGATACCATAGTGATGGTCACTGCTATCGTAACCACTCCCATGCCTCCTATCTGTATCAACATAAGAATAATAATCTGTCCAAACAACGACCAGTGCGTTGCCGTGTCATATACCACAAGTCCGGTCACGCAGACTGCAGAGGTAGCGGTAAACAGAGCGTCAAAAAAAGGCGTTGCCTGCCCACTTCTGCTCGCTATCGGCAGTGTCAGCAACAAAGCTCCCACCAGAATGATAGTGGCAAAACCTATAATAATAATCTGAGAGGAAGTCAACTTCTTTTTACGCTGCTTCCACCTATCTTTCCATTCCTGATTCTCTTCTATCTGCATTCCATTCTGACCTCTATTTTCAGATTTTATGATACTTCTTCATTGTCATTCTCTCACAAAATATATTAAGAAGACATTAGCAAGCACAAGGGAGATATAAAGATTGTATAAAGATTTCTTTATTCTACTTTCTGTCAGGAAAGTCAGCATAGCACTCTCCTTACCAGAAGTCAAGGAGTCTTTTGAGCAAAACAACGTGAGAACTTTCCTATCCAACAAAAAACCGAGTAGAGAGCGAATCATGTACAGATTCACGTCCTACTCGATTTGAATTATTTACTATCTCCCACTTTATTTATAATTATTATAGTAAGAAGCTGACTTCCCCCTATGTGCAATTTTAATAAGAGACTTTGCCTTCTTTTTATTTAACCATAATACTGGACGGACGAAATATGCTGTACCATAGCAGTCATCATAATCCCAACACTCACAAGAATCTACTACTTCCCCTGTTCTCAACCAGTAAGAAACTTCATATGTTTCTTCATCATCCACTGGCTTACATTTCCCGCATGGAACCGAAAGACCCCCTCGGAAATCACGCTCAGGTAGTGGACCATCTTCCCAAAAACCTTCTATCCACTCCTCAGTAGACAACAAAAACACTTTGTCTTCTGTATCCTCTTGGTCTTCATCAAATCCATTATCAAAGTCATTATACACTTCACTTAGGATGATTGCCTCTTGTTCCTCTTTTGTAAAAGCCTGATTTAGAAAGGTGTCATTTAACCATGTCCTAAGACTACATTCTTCCCATGTGACGATTTCATCTTCCTCATGATAGCGTTTTTTGTCTAATGCATATTTACTTACCAGTTTAAGCTTTCCATTTGTATATTCCTCAAGTACAAACCACTCTATCGGCTTTCCCTTATAATGTCCAAACATAATACTGCGAACATATTTAGAAAAGTCTTTCTCCGTTCTCCTAGGTAAATTTCTCCAATCTCTTGGGATCCAGTCTGCATCTTTCGGAAATACCGCACCCTTTCTTAATATCTCCCCAAAATCCATATCATCACCAAAGGGAAGCGGACCCTCTTCTGCACTTTTATACACATACCCCTTCCAGGGCCAATCCGATGAAAAATATGCCTTTGCCGCTATTTCCATATCCGGAACTGCTGCCTGAATTGGAAGCATATATGTTCCAAAAAAATTATGGGTAACATCATCAACATCTTGCTCGATATCCAATACAACATAGTCGTCATTCAGGTTCTTTCCTTCCTCAATCGCATCAAGAACCCTCTTAATATCACGAATACGAAACTCTAGCAGCCTATCAGTCAAATAGCTAGGAGGATTGCTCTCATACTCACCAATTACTTTTTTGACTGCCTCCTCAATTTTCTCAAGCTCTTCCCTTTTAACTCTAACCTTGACCTCATAGTATCCACCATATGACATGCTCATATTTCGTTTCCTCCTTCAAGATTGATAGTTTCTTAATTCACGCTTTTCTTGTAATCTTTCAAATCCTATTTATCTGGAAGCTTTTTATGCCCCCAAAAATTACTATACACAAAATACCATACACTCCGATGCAAATCTGCTTATATTTTATCGAAAGATACTACAAAAAACAAGTCTCCAACTGCATTGTATTTTCTAACTTCATCAAAAAAAGTACACGAAACTTCATCTGTACAAAGTTTCGTGTACTTTTTCAATTCCATTCCATGGAAACAGAAAGTCTTTTTTCTCTCCCTCTTATTATGCTTTTACTAAGATAGTTCCCTCTGGAAAAGCACTGCGGAACACCTTTCTCACCAGCGGACCTGCTACAATCAGCTGAAATGGCAGTGCCATGATGATATTTTTAGGGATATTCGTCAACCAGATAAGAAGCAGTAAGTTCCAAGTTCCCCCTTTCAGGCAGGCCTCCAAGGCCCCATAAAAGGACATCACGATTACCATAGGAACAACCATACAACAAGAAATAATGATTCCCTTTTTCATTGGGCTGCTCTCTGGCTTCACAAAATACCGAAAAGCTACCGCTTTGGCTGGCTTAGATACGATAAACCAATCAAAAATAATGGCATATAGGTAAGCAAAGGGAAATCCCAGCCACCCTTCACGGATGGTTTCCATGTCTAATTTTCCTAAGTGCATTGTCACATTGTACATACTCATCCAAAATACCATTGTAAAACACATGATAGCGGTGTAAATTAGACTTTCTCTCTTATTTTGTGGCATTGTTTTGTCTCCTCTTCTTTTTTGTTTCTTTTTTTCTTTGTTTTCCTTTTCTGTGATATTCACAAAAAAAACAGGCGATAACCATTTTTTCTCCTCGGTTATCGCCTGCGGAATTCAATTTTTACTATTAAAAAATGAAAAGAGTCTCAACTTCTCAAGACTCTTTCAGAGGCGACGACCGGATTTGAACCGGTGATAAGGGTGTTGCAGACCCGCGCCTTACCACTTGGCTACGTCGCCATATTCATATATTTTTTAATCTCATTTTGTTATGATTTATAATTTATCTGTAGTGACTCCGACGGGAATTGAACCCGTGTTACCGCCGTGAAAGGGCGATGTCTT